>CAYYRK010000269.1:0-1624 GCA_964473915.1 uncultured Pseudomonadales bacterium | reverse complement strand
CTATTATCCCACATCTTCAGCCCTGACTCTTCGGGTTTCGTGCAAAGGTCTCACACTACTGATTATTTTTTATAGCCTGCCCAATGGCCTCTAAAAATTGTGTACCATATCGCAAATCAGGCTCCACATAATTGCCTTCTGCCCACTCATTCCAGGCTTTTATAAAGACTATTTTTTTGTCACCTTGTTTTGATTCAACCCGCTTAAGCGCTCTCTTCATCTGCACCTTAAAAAGCTCAATGCTGACACCCTTAAAAACAACCCCGTTAGTGCCTGACCGGGGCGTATTGTCCCAATTAGGGATAACACAGGGATAGCTTTCAAAGAGTGTCTTTTCTGTTCTCACAAGGTTATTGATCAGCTCTTTGTATGAATAGATTGTCGGTAATTTTTTACCCAATAATGCCTGCAACTTTAGCAGGGGGTATTCACGGGGGATCACTTTCGTTTTACCGGGCAACCTCTGGTCAATAACCGCATCGAGCCCAAACTGAGCAGGGTCATCATCACTGTAATGAGACACACCCACCAAATGTAAACCAGGCAAACCCTCTTTTATGGCAAGCTCCCGCCAAAAGTCAATAACTTTTTGAATATCTGGCAGCTCAGTTGGCCGGTAGATCAGGAAAATAGGGTTTCCCTCTACGGTCATATAACGAGGATCTCTAAATGCTTTCAGTAACTCATAGAAATGCTTCTTATGGTCTTCAAGCCCAGGGTACGTTTGCTCAATAAGAATGCGCCCAGGTG
Organism: uncultured Pseudomonadales bacterium; assembly: GCA_964473915.1. Classification (GTDB taxonomy): domain Bacteria; phylum Pseudomonadota; class Gammaproteobacteria; order Pseudomonadales; family IMCC2047; genus CAYYRK01. The sequence continues at coordinate 874 of CAYYRK010000269.1, read as the reverse complement.
CACCATGCCAAATGCCCGTCCATGTCTGGTTAGCCCAGCACAGGCAAAATGGAAAGTCGGGTTTACCTGATTCAAGAACTTCGTTAAATGGGTGTTCAATAATCCGCTTGCCTGCAAACCAATAGTGATAATAACAAAAGCCCTCAATTCCATACTGTTTGGCCATTTCAGCTTGGGCAATTCTGGCTTCAGGCACACGCAGGTCATAAAAACCAAGGTCTGCTGGAGTGTTAGGTTGATGGTGGCCTTTGAACAGGGGTTTGGCTTTTGCGGTATTTGTCCACTCCGTAAAGCCTTTACCCCACCATTCATCATTTTCAGGGATTGGATGAAACTGGGGCAGATAAAAGGCTATAAGCCTGGCTAGATTTTGCATGTCAAGTTATTTCCAAAGTCTAAAGTGTTTATACAAGTTTGAAAGTTGTTTTGTGGCGCTGATAAATTTCCAATAAATAGCTTTATGGAGCGAGGCATCAGAAGTTGGTGATTGATTCAATTGTGTTTCATCAGTTTTCGAGGTTGAGCTTGTGTGGAGTTCTGCTGCCTTGGCAAGCGCTCGCTGGGTTGCTTTAAGGTACTGATTGCCCCATTTTAAATCAGGCTCAAGGTGGTTCCCCTCAGCCCATTCGTTCCATGCGTTGATAAAAACAATATGTTCATCACAACTCGGGTTTAATGCGGCTTTTTCGGCGGCTTTTTCCAACCATATTTCATATTTGGCAGGTGATGAATCAGTGAAAATATTTGCGCCGACAGTTCTTCTGGCACTATTGTCCCATGAAGGGGTTACACCAGGAAAGCGTACTGACTTTGAAAGTGGGCGGTTAAGAATACCTTTCGCCATGTGTTCATAATCGATAATAGTATTTTGAAT
>CAYYRK010000268.1:0-1649 GCA_964473915.1 uncultured Pseudomonadales bacterium | reverse complement strand
GACCTCCGGTTAAGTGGGTGGTGGGTGGAACCCCAAGGTTAAACTACCCGTTGGGATCAAAATACGTGCCAATACTACTTTGGAGCGTTGTATCCTGGTATCACCCAAAAGGATTAGTCATTTTGGGTGAGCCGAGCTGGCGCCACTGGTTGGCCCAGATTGAACTGGCATCAAGTAAAATCAGTGCTAGTACAGCTAACACCTTATGAGGTAAAAATCTGGTTTCAACTGAGTGCATCTCCTTATAAACTTGTCACGGCCCATCATATAGAACAGATATGGATGCTGGCTGAATGGAACGTGAATATTCTGGAAAAATGTTCCAGAACATACCGGGAGAGCTACCGCTCAGCTTTAAATTAACTACCCACGTCTAAAGCCATCCGCAATCGAAGCTATTCACAAAGAGATGCCAATCGTGGCCAACCAACCCATTTGTAGGGCCAATAAAAATTCCTTCGGCTGCTGTATCCAGCGGAGGCGGCGGTACATCGGGGGTGGTGTGAAGGGTCAGTTTTGACTGGTAACCTGAAGAGTGTTCCATGGAGTGTGGATTTGCATATTGTCCGCCCTGGACACAGTAACAAACTTGTTTTTGGAGCTTGGATGAGCCGTTCGTAAAACGACCCACGCAAGTCAGGATAGCATAAAATTACCCTCTTTACATAATGCTAAAGTATTAGCCCAGATCACCTATAGCCAGGGCTAGGAATCGGCGGGTTAGATTAAAATCATCCGAGATCCAATGCGAATTTTTTCAGCAATTCCAACGGGATAATCTTCAGCGTCAGCTTGTGAGTGGCTTTGAGAAAAACACGCGGAGCCATGCCCAGTTGCTGCGCCTCGAGCCACCTTTTGGCACTCAAACAGCAGCGATCTCCTGGTTTTAGCCCGGGGAAATCTTGCTCTGGGGCCGGCGAGGATAAATCATTTCCCCGAAAGCGGGAATATTGTAGGAATTCGCTGGTGATTTCGATGCAGACCGTATGCGAGCCGATATCCGCACCACTGGTGTTGCAGCAACCGTCGTGGAAAAAACCGGTTAATGGCTCTTCGCTACAGCTTTGCAGTGGCTTGTCAAACACATTCACTGCATCTTGTTTTTTGAAGCATAGCCCCTTTCTCATAACCGGCCTCCTTCTCTTCCTGGCTGATCAATACTTAACCGCTGAATCAAAAGCACAGCCCCGGAAACTGCTTTTGTAATGTGTATAGAGACACCAGGCATGTTCTAGTAGCTGTGCGCACCTTGTCACTATCAAGGTTAATTATAGCTCGTTTGTGAGCAGCTTTGTATCTTCTTCATCTCCTCTTTCGAGGAGGCAGGTGGGAGAATAACTGCTATGAAGATAATCCTAGAATCCTCAGTTGGACAGAATAGAGTGTGCGTTTGCGGGGGTACAGGGCAAGGCGCAATGACGCGGAATAGTTGTTCTATTCCAAGGAGTTGCAACGCTGCACTGTGCCGCCACAAGCGTGCAATCTGCCCTGTAGCGTGGTTCACCCAGCGGGTGAAGCCACAGATCAAAACTAATTGCATTCATATCAACAAGTTACTAATAGAATTGAGCACTCAACTGAGGAATCTAGGATAATGGTCGTAACCTTTGCTTAGATGCGGATACCCCCGTCCATTTCGATGATGCGAC
>CAYYRK010000267.1:0-1659 GCA_964473915.1 uncultured Pseudomonadales bacterium | reverse complement strand
TGTCAGAAACCGATCATCGCCCGTGTTAATGGCTATGCCATCGGCGGCGGACACCACATCGCTTACTTCTGTGACTTCACCATTGCAGCAGATCATGCCATTTTTGGCCAAAACGGCCCCCGTGTCGGTTCCCCTGCAGCAGGCTATATTGTTTCTCACTCAGCCAACATTCTGGGTCACAAGCGCGCACGCGAACTGTGGATGCTCTGCCGTCGTTATACCGCTGAACAAGCGCTAGACTGGGGTTTGGCTAATACTGTGGTACCGATGGATCAGCTGGATGCTGAAGTACGCAAAATGGCCGATGAGCTGATGTCTGTAAGCCCAACCTGCCTGAAAGTACTGAAACGCTCCTTCTACTACCATATGGAGCCGATCATGAGTAAAGATATGCCTGATCTCATTAAAGAGATTAAGCCTGACTACTTCTCCACTGGCGAGCAACAAGAGGGCGCCAGTGCTTTTATGGAAAAACGTAAGCCTGATTTCAGCAAATGGCGTTGATCGCTGTTTAATGAACTAGCGCAAATAAAAACCCGCTCTAAACAGAGCGGGTTTTTTAATTGGCAAAGAGCATAACTCTAAAACCTGTAGCCCGGTCATACCCCCCCTGCACAGGGACTTAATACACCAGTGAAACCTAAAACAACTCTCAACACCAAGCACCAATAGGTGACTACGAATTTTGAGCACTCTATCACACAGAGACCTTTGCACTTTTTTTTGCATCTCACTGCGATTCCCAGGATAACAGATGGTTCCCAATACCCTCTCCATGAGTAGCGCCCAACAGATACTGCAGACCGTATTCGGTTACCCCTCTTTTCGTCCGCCCCAGGATGAGATTATCCAAACTATTATTCAGGGTGGCAATGCCCTGGTACTGATGCCAACCGGGGGCGGAAAATCTCTTTGCTACCAGATCCCGGCCCTAATGAGACCCGGCTGTGGTGTGGTGATCTCACCCCTGATCGCCTTGATGCAGGATCAGGTGGAGGCCCTGAGACAAGTGGGAGTAAAAGCCAGCTATCTGAACTCCTCCCTTAGACCAGAGGATGCCCATCAAGTAGAGGAGGCACTGCTGGCCAACGATCTCGACCTGCTTTACATCGCCCCGGAGCGACTCAATCAGGAACGAATGCTGAATCTGCTTGCATCTTCACCCATCGCTCTGTTCGCCATCGACGAGGCACACTGTGTATCCCAGTGGGGTCACGATTTCCGCGCAGATTACTTACAGTTGAGTGTATTGCATAAGCGGTTTCCAAAAATACCACGTATCGCCCTCACCGCCACCGCCGATTCCCGCACCCGTACTGAAATTATCAACCGCCTGGAGCTAACCGAGGCCCCGCAGTTTATTGCCGGTTTCGACCGCCCCAATATTCGCTACCGCATCGCTCTAAAACATAACCCCAGACAGCAATTATTACGCTTTCTGAAAGATGAGCACCCCGATGATGCCGGCATCATCTACTGCCTGTCACGCAGAAAAACTGAGGAGATCGCTTTCTGGCTGCAGGGACAGGGGTTTAAAGCGCTACCCTACCATGCGGGTCTAAACACCGATATACGAGCCAATCATCAGTCTAGATTCCTGCGTGAAGAGGGGGTTATTGTGGTAGCCACTATCGCCTTTGGTATGGGTATTGATAAACC
>CAYYRK010000266.1:0-1693 GCA_964473915.1 uncultured Pseudomonadales bacterium | reverse complement strand
GTTCGCTGCTGTAAATATGCTCGAAGCTGCTCGTCATTTTTATTCAGCTTCACGGCCCAAATATTATAATCACGCCCAGGGTTGGCCATGCCTGTAGACTGAAAGGACATTGACTCAGGCCATTGAGTGTTAAGCTTTGTCATATAAATCAATTGCCCGGAATTGCTGTAAACACTGCTGTCTGAAGCAATATTACTCTGCATCCAACTAATGCCCTCTAACATATAATGTTTAGAGTAGCCGAAGGAAACCAAGCTATCCAGAAACAGGTATAACAGCAGGGTAACGCCTCCTATTTTCTGCCACCCTTTGATATTTTTATTCCAAAACCTAGTGTACAACAGGTCCAGAAAAGGAGGGACAAGAAATAGGCAAAGCAGCGCGATGAGCATAATATATCGGCCCTGCAGGAACTGCCTATTCGCTAAAAACATGAAGACGGGTATCGCCACCAACGTAATAGCAAAAACATAGGGAACGATGATAGCACGAGGTACAAGCCTACTTCTGCGAGCAATAATAACAGCACACAATAGAACCGTTAAATTGACCGCTCCCAACAAATTAAAAAACTTGGCGAAAAAAATGTAGCCCAACCCCGCTGCCAGCGCAGGCCGAGCGTATTCATCGGAGAACCGATTTAATACCTGCTCACCAAAAAGCTTCGTTGCCTCTGCAAACCGCCCCCCCTGCACATGGCCAAAGAACTCAAGTTCACTGCTAACCGCATTGAAAAGCTCCTGGTACAAATTTACCGAGAGAGCCCCCCCCACTATCCACATCAAAGCCAAAACAAAGATAGCAACAGTAATGACCTGCCGATAATAGATCATCAAACATCTCTCGGGCAGTCTGTAGTCCAGCAATCTGCATAGTGGGAGCAAAAATAAAACGACTGCCTCTGGCCTAAACAAGGTTGCAAGAGCCGTACAACTTATCCAGCCAGCAAAAAATAACCAGTTAAGGTTTCGATAATGCTTTAAAAAGCATCCAATAGCCGCCAAAGAAAATGTCCAGTAACCAAAATCACGGATGATGTAGTGCCGATACTGGTTAAGCCCAGCGAATGTAATCAGGGTTAACACAGCCAGCAAATAGATACGCTTTTTCTCACTGAATTCTCCTGCCACCATGGTAAAGCTACAGACTAAACCCGCCAGTAATACAGTATTGAGTAGATGAGCAGAGAGTATAAAATCCAATCCCGTAAGCTGATGAACAAACCCTATGAGAACCGAGTAGAATGGCCTGGGGTACAGCTGAACAGCCGCATCAATACCCTTGCTGGAAAAAGCCTCGGCTGCGCGAAGATAAAGCACACCATCATTATTAAAGAGCGGGTTAAGACTTGTTAGCAGAGTCGAAAGAAGCAAGCTAAACACAACGCCAACCACAAACGGGTGATCAACAAGCCGTTGAGAAATAATCACACGCATTTCCGCAAGATTCATTTAGCCCTCCGGATCTCTCTGAAAGGCCAACTGACGAATATCCTCTACCGTAATAACCACTGTGTCAGGAATTTTTTGAACCCATTGCGATTTATGTTGTGTCCTTCCCAAAATAGCACAAAGCCCCTCACCCGAAGCCCTCTCGTTGTAGCGACTCACTACATCGCAACTATCAACCCATAAATAGGGTGTATGACGATTAAACCCACGCAAGTGATCAACTAGTGTTTTATGTCCTGGTG
>CAYYRK010000265.1:0-1754 GCA_964473915.1 uncultured Pseudomonadales bacterium | reverse complement strand
GTAAGACCTTTAACCTTGGAGAGCTCAGTGTGGGGGTAAGATAGCCCTTACGCAAAGATCCCAGCGCATCGATGGATTATGTTTTATGAGTAACAACTTATCTAACCCCCAGGTATTAATTGAACATTGTGAAGCAGCGGTAAAGGCGGCCTCTGGGCTTGTACATAAAGCCAAGCAAGCTGTTGCGGCCAAAGTATTTTTCGATGGTAAATTAAACAAACTGAAACTTGAACAGGAGCAGTATGCTGCTCACGGTTTTGCCTGGTATGCCACCTATGCAGAAACCCTGCGAGAAACATTGGGCTGGATGAAGGATCTCGATGCTGCAGGAAAATTTGGAGAGCTGGAGCAGGCGCTGGTTTGTGTGGGTTTTGGCGATTATTTGGCGCAAATCGCTGGAGGCATTTATATGTCACAGGGCGAGTATGTGCGCCTGACTGATCTCTACCTGGATGCAGCGCAAGGCTCTGAATTTCAAAATATTCCAGAAGTTTCAATGCTGATTAGCGAAGGAAACACCGATGCCAACCGCAAGCGTATTGTTGAGCTGATCGACGCAGATAGCGGCAGCTTCGGCCAGCTGGGTCTGGATGAAACCCATACCATGATTCGTGATCAGTTTCGTCGTTTTGCCGACACCTTCGCCGATGATGCTCACCAATGGCACCTGAACAACGATTTTATTCCGCTGGAGCTGATCAAAGAGATGGCCGACATGGGAGTGTTTGGTTTGACGGTTCCTGAAGAATATGGGGGTAGCGGTGTGGGCAAGCTAGCTATGTGCCTGGTTTCTGAAGAGCTTTGTCGTGGTTATGTTGGCGTTGGATCACTGGCGACCCGTTGTGAAATAGCTGGAGAGCTACTGCTGATAGGCGGTACGGAGCAGCAGAAGAAAAAGTTTTTACCCGGCATGATTGCCGGTGAAATTATTCCAACAGCTGTTTTTACTGAACCCAATACCGGATCTGACCTGGGTTCACTGCGCACTCGCGCCGTTAAAGAGGGTGAGGTCTACAAAATTTATGGTAATAAAACCTGGATAACCCACGCGGCCCGTGCAGATCTGATGACCCTGTTGGTGCGCACGAACCCCGATACAGACAACTATCGCGGGCTCTCCATGTTGCTGGCGGAAAAACCCCGTGGTGATGATGAAACCCCATTCCGAGCGCAGGGCATGGATGGTGGAGAGATTGAGGTGTTGGGATATCGCGGCATGAAGGAGTATGAGATAGGCTTTGATGGCTTTGAAGTTAAAGCGGAAAATCTGCTGGGTCTTGAGGAGGGTCAGGGGTTCAGGCAACTGATGGTTACCTTTGAAAGCGCCCGTATCCAGACGGCTGCGCGTGCCGTTGGTGTTGGTCAGAATGCGCTGGAGCAGGGTTTGGCTTATGCCAAAGAGCGTCATCAGTTTGGTAAGGCTCTGGTTAACTTTCCTCGTGTCTATTCCAAAATCGCACTGGGTGCGGCTGAATTGATGATGGCCAGGCAGTTGACCTATTTTTCGGCAAGGCGCAAGGACTCTGGCCATCGCTGTGATCTGGAAGCGGGTATGGCCAAGCTGTTGGGTGCCCGTGCGGCATGGACTGCAGCTGACAATGCGCTGCAGATTCACGGAGGTAATGGCTATGCGCAGGAGTACAAGATTAGCCGAATTCTCTGTGACGCAAGAGTACTAAGCATCTTTGAGGGTGCTGCAGAGATTCAGGCTAATGTCATTGCCAGCCGGCTGTTAGAACTCTAATAGTCGTTAT
>CAYYRK010000264.1:0-1841 GCA_964473915.1 uncultured Pseudomonadales bacterium | reverse complement strand
GTCTTTTTCTACAGTAGATTAACCCCGTGTCCAACACTCTCCTACACCTATTCTCACCTGTCCTAATCACACAGTTCAAAGGAAAAATTTATGGGTTTTCTCTCTGGTAAAAAAATCCTCATTGTTGGGGTTGCAAGCAAACTTTCCATTGCCTACGGTATTGCCGAATCCTGTTTTCGCGAAGGTGCCGAACTTGCCTTTACCTACCAGAATGACAAATTAAAACCCAGGGTTGAGCGCTTTGCCGAAAACTGGGACTCTAAACTGATTTTCCCCTGCGATGTGGCTGATGATGAACAGATAGAAGCTGCATTTTCATCTCTGGCCCAGCACTGGGACGGTATAGACGGCATTGTGCATGCTGTAGGTTTTGCGCCAAGCCATGAGCTTGACGGCAATTATGTCGACGTGACTACCCGTGAAGGGTTCCAGATTGCACACGACATCAGTTCTTTCAGTTTTGTGGCTCTGGCCAAGGGCGCTCGCAAGCTAATGGAGGGGAGAGATACAGCCCTGTTAACTCTCTCCTACCTCGGCGCCGAACGCACCATGCCAAACTATAATGTTATGGGGCTTGCAAAGGCCAGCCTGGAGGCAAACGTACGCTATATGGCTCGTAGCCTGGGGCCCGAAGGCATACGGGTTAACGGGATCTCCGCTGGACCTATACGCACGCTGGCAGCTTCGGGAATCAAAAGTTTCCGTAAGATGCTCGATTACAATCAACAGCAAACCCCTCTGCGTCACAATACCACCATTGGTGAGGTGGGCGATGCTTCAGCCTTTTTGCTATCTGATCTGGCACGGGGTATTAGCGGAGAGATTCTCTATGTAGACGGGGGGTTCAATACTACCGCCATGGGCGACCTGGCATAAGCTCCAGCTGAACTCTTTGATCTTCAGCCTAACGGGGAAGTATTTAGGGCAATACTATCAGCCATTACTTCCCCTTAACTCTAAAATTCTCAGCTGAACTCTGATATTTCACACTAAACTCAAATTCTGGCTGAACTAATCAGATGAACCAAGGGGCACTAATAATGGGTCTTCAGCGGTTCAACACAGTCGTACTCTTCATCATCTGGCATTAATATTTTAAATTTACCCTCCGGTAACTCTTTTCGCATAGGCAAGATTCTTGCAATATTCTTAAACTGGCCAGATGCCGCCAAAAGCTCATCACTGGAGCTGTGTTCAGCGAGTGCCACCAGGTGTTTAATCGTTGGAAAGAAGATGGAGAGCGACCCCTCTTTGGAGCGTTTAAGCGCCTGGGCCGGCCTGATCCAGACCTGACTAACCGCTTCGTGATTATCAATGAGTGGCTCTTGAGCTTTGGGTGCTTTGCAGACAAAAAAACGGGTGTCAAAACGCCGAGGCAGAGGCACTGGCGTAACCCAATGGCTAAAATAATTGAGCCGGTCTGTCGCTAAAGTGATCTTCTCTTCCTGGCAGATATCAAGCAGGGTTTTTTCCCCGCTGTTCAGTGCTTCACGGTGCGCAGCATAGCGAGCTTTTGTTTCGCTATCATGAAAATCAAGCATATTACCATCACTGTCATAGGCAATAAGAATGCCGGCCTCCTCAAAACACTCCCTGATCGCTCCGGTCCAATAGGCCAAACCATATTTAGGCACGTTCAATATACGGCTGGCTTCTTCGTCATCACGTCCTGCGTAGATCTCGGCAAAGCCCTCGTGGGCATCATCAAGATCCACCTTCCCACCTGGGAAAACGAAAGCACCACTAAAGGATTCTGACTTACCACTTCGCTCCAGCATCAAGACCTCCATGCCCTCCTCGCCATCCCTGACAAGCATTATTGTAGCTGCATAGAATAACTT
>CAYYRK010000263.1:0-1993 GCA_964473915.1 uncultured Pseudomonadales bacterium | reverse complement strand
GATAGCGACGCCAAAAATCGTGCCCTGCTGGCAACGGCACAGGCCATTGAAACAGAGCGTGCTTTGCTACAGGCGGCAAATCAAAAAGATCTACAGCATGCCGAACAGTCCGGGCTGGAGGCGGCGATGCTGGACCGGCTCCAATTAAAGAGCGCAACCATCGATACGATGATAGAGGGGTTGCACCAGGTGGCCGCACTGCCTGACCCTGTGGGGGCGATTACCGATCTGAACTATCGGCCTTCCGGCATTCAGGTGGGAAAAATGCGGGTGCCGCTGGGTGTGATCGGTATTATTTATGAGTCACGGCCCAATGTTACCGTTGAAGCGGCAAGTTTGTGTCTTAAGTCGGGTAACGCCGCTATTTTAAGGGGTGGGTCTGAGGCGCTGCATTCCAACCAGGCCATTGCCGCCTGCATCCGCACCGGGTTGATGCATGCAGGGCTCCCCCAGGAGGCTGTTCAGGTGGTTGAAACCACCGACCGGGCTGCGGTGGGTGAACTGATTACCATGCCTGAATATGTGGATGTGATCGTGCCTCGTGGTGGCAAGGGGTTGATAGAACGAGTCAGTCGTGATGCGCGGGTGCCGGTTATCAAACATCTGGACGGCATCTGCCATGTCTATATTGATGATTTGGCGGATAAGGCCAAGGCGCTCAAGGTGGCATTTAATGCCAAAACCCAGCGTTACGGGACCTGTAATACCATGGAGACCCTGCTGGTGCACCAGGGAGTCGCTGCTGATATTCTTCCTGATCTGGCCGAGCTTTATCGTGATAAGGGAGTAGAGTTACGGGGCTGTGAAAAAACCTGTGATATTCTCTCTGATATTGTTCAGGCCACAGATCAAGATTGGGCCACTGAATATCTGGCACCGATACTGGCGGTCAAACTGGTACGGGATATGGACGAAGCGATTGAACATATCAATACCTACAGCTCGCAGCACACCGATGCTATTATCACAGAAAGTTATACTCGGGCTCGGCGTTTTCTGACCGAGGTCGACTCCAGTTCGGTCATGGTAAATACTTCAACCCGTTTTGCCGATGGTTTTGAGTATGGGCTGGGAGCCGAGATCGGTATCTCTACTGACAAGATTCATGCCCGTGGGCCGGTGGGGCTGGAGGGTTTGACGTCGCAGAAATATGTCGTGTTGGGTGATGGACACATACGTACCTGAAGGGGAATGCTATAATCGCCCGCGCTGCCACCGGCAGTTATTGGTAAAGGGTCGCCCGGGAGGCTGTTCTTGTATAGTGTAGGGTTATTCGGCGGTACTTTCGATCCTGTGCATTTCGGACACCTGCGTACGGCACTTGAATTAAAGCAAAAGCTGAAACTGGATGAGATGCGTCTGCTGCCCAGCCATCTGCCCGGCCATCGTGTCGAACCTGCCGGTGCTGCGTTGCAAAGACTGAATATGGTCGAACTGGCGGTGATAGATGAACCGGATCTGCGGGTTGATGACCGGGAGGTTGAGCGTCAGGGTATCTCCTATATGGCCGACACGCTCGCGTCAATACGCGCCGAACTGGGCGAAGAGATCAGCCTGTGTCTGGTGTTGGGTATGGACTCCTTTTTGACGCTTCCTGCCTGGCGTGAATGGGAGAAAATACCGAGTCTGGCGCACATGATAGTGGTTGCCAGGCCGGGCAGTGATCTGCCTTCTAGCGGTATTATGGGGCGTTTTCTGCATGCGCGCGAGACAACTGATTCGGCTGAATTGAAAGAGTCGCCAAGCGGGCGGGTGCTGGTACAATCCTTGACCCCCCTGGATATATCAGCAACGGCCATTCGATCAATGATAGCCTGTGGTGAGTCGCCAAGGTACCTGTTACCGGATTCTGTCTGGGATTATATCAGGCAGCAGCAGCTGTATGAGTTTAAAGTCTGTAGATAGGGGATTTAAAATCCCACGCATTTAGGCGGCAGCTTTATTTTTACCCCTTCTCCACTTGAGGGGAGAAGGTTGGGATGAGGGGTGAGCT
>CAYYRK010000262.1:0-2003 GCA_964473915.1 uncultured Pseudomonadales bacterium | reverse complement strand
GCTAAAAATAGCCAGGCCTTTTTATTTGTATGGCGCGCTCGGCAGGATTCGAACCTGCGACCCCCTGGTTCGTAGCCAGGTACTCTATCCAACTGAGCTACGAGCGCATAACTTTTTATTTTACGGGTAAAAGCAGTTCCCGGCAGGGTTATTTGGCCTCTGGCCAACCCCTCTTGCTCTTTTTACATGACACACTAATGGCAGCAAGTAAAACTATGGCGGAGAGGGAGGGATTCGAACCCTCGATGGGCGATTAACCCATACACCCTTAGCAGGGGCGCGCCTTCAGCCACTCGGCCACCTCTCCAAAAGAGGCGAGATGATACCACGTTTTATGGGAATGCAAAGCGGTAACTCAAAAAATTTTACTCTTCATTACCTGGCTGAACACCACCCTGATTTTCTTGCTGGATTCGGTTATAAATTTCTTCCCGATGAACGGATACATCTCTGGGTGCATCCACTCCAATGCGCACCTGGTTTCCCTTGACTCCCAAGACGGTCACGTTGACATTGTCACCGATCTTGAGTGTTTCTCCTACGCGTCTAGTTAAAATCAGCATCCCTTTCTCTCCCCGATATTGGCTGCTTGATGAGAGGCCACCATTGACAACAATGCTCAACGGCAACCCATTATGGGTGATAATGTCACCCGCTTGTTTTCAGTTAGTCTGTTTTTTCAGCTTCCAGTTCAAAAGAGTTGTGCAACGCCCTGACCGCCAGCTCCAGATATTTCTCATCGATGACCACTGAGATCTTGATCTCTGAGGTGGAAATCATCTGTACGTTAATGCCCTCTTGCGCCAGAGTTTTGAACATCTTGGCCGCAACACCCGCATGAGAGCGCATGCCCACACCCACAATGGAAACCTTGGCGATAGCCTCATCTCCGGTAACCTCACGCGCACTCAGCTCAGTCAGTTGCGTTTCCAGCACCTGCCTGGCTCTATGGTAATCACTACGGTGCACAGTGAAGGTAAAGTCTGTGGTCTTGTCCTGCGCAATATTCTGGATAATCATATCCACTTCAATATTTGCGCCACTGATAGCTCCGATAATTCTTGAGGCTATCCCCGGCACGTCAGCGACACCCAGCACGGTCAACTTCGCCTCATCCCGATTGAACGCTATTCCGGAAACAACTGGTTGCTCCATCGTGACATCTTCCTCTAGTGTAATAAGTGTACCTGGGCCCTCTTCAAAGCTGGAAAGCACACGTAACGGCACCCGATATTTACCAGCAAACTCTACCGCCCTGATCTGCAGTACCTTAGAGCCTAAACTCGCCATTTCAAGCATCTCTTCAAAGGTGATGCGTTCCAGCCGAGTAGCATTTTTGACCACACGAGGGTCAGTGGTATAGACACCGTCAACATCGGTATAAATTTGGCACTCATCAGCTTTCAGTGCCGCCGCCAGAGCAACAGCAGAGGTATCAGAGCCTCCCCTTCCCAGGGTTGTGATATTACCCTCTTCATCAACCCCTTGAAATCCGGCAACCACAACCACACGGCCCTGCTTCAGGTCCTTACGAATCAACTTTTCATCGATTGATCGAATACGCGCCTTGGAGTGTACGTTATCGGTTAATATCTTGACCTGTGCGCCAGTGTAGGAGCGCGCATCACAACCTTTTTTGTGCAACGCTATGCTCAGCAGTGCGATGGTAACCTGCTCTCCGGTGGAAAGCAGCACATCCATCTCGCGGGCGGTGGGGTTGGAGTCAATAGCCTGCGCCAAGCCAACCAGCCGGTTAGTTTCACCGCTCATTGCAGACACTACCACCACCACATCATGGCCGAGCTGCCGACAACCCATTACTTTATCGGCTACCGCTTCAATACGCTCGACTGAGCCTACGGAGGTGCCGCCAAATTTCTGAACATAAAGCGCCATGTTGGTAAAAAATCACTGCCAAAATTAGAAGGAACGCAATCTAACAACAATTACGCGCCAATTTAAACCGTTTCCTGCTATTTTTATGCTTTAAATCGCATAAACGC
>CAYYRK010000261.1:0-2059 GCA_964473915.1 uncultured Pseudomonadales bacterium | reverse complement strand
GTTATATAAAATTTGAGAAAAAAATCACCGAAAGGAGATCGACCCTATGAACAAAATGTTCAAAATAATTCTGGGTATAGTGCTGGTTATACTGGTGGTTTTCGGTGGCACCATTACCTACCTGACCACCGTTTTTGATCCCAACGACTACAAGTCAGAAATAACAGAAGCTGTCAAATCCGAGACGGGGCTTGATCTGGTTATTTCCGATGATCTTTCCCTGTCAGTTTTCCCCTGGCTGGGCGTAACGGTTAAGGGGGTCAGCGTTAATTCGGCACTCGGGCCGCTAGCGTCAGTATCACTGGCCAAGATCTCAACCAAATTAATGCCACTGCTGAAAGGCGAGGTGCAGATGGATGGTCTGATCCTGGAAGATCTGACAGTAAACTGGGTCATCGATCAATCAGGCAGGGCCGCACTGGAATTAGCACAGCCGGAAAAGGGCGAAGAAAGCGTCAGCGATACCGATGCCGCAGGTGCTGCCTCACTGGCAGCTCTGACGATTGGCAACGTCCGCATTAAAAATGCCAACATCACCTACCATGACAAACAACTGGGCCAATTTCACCAGATACAGGCGCTGAATCTGAGCATTCAAGATGCCAGCCTTAATGGCAGTTTCCCTGTCAAAGGCCAGCTGAAATACCGTAATCAGCCCGATGCAACACCACTGGTAATCCAGATTGAAACACAGGTCAAAGCTAACCTTTCAGCCCAAACATTTAAACTCAGCAATATGTTGATTCAAGCCAACAGCGCACGACTACATATTGATACAGCTATCACTTCACTTAACGAAACACCGGCCATCCAGGCAAAAATCAAACTGGAAGAGCTTCGCCCGTCAGAGTTTGCGCAAATACTGGCTCAACCAGACCTGGCCGAAATGACCCTGGCCCTGCAAATTGAAGCCGATTTTGAGATGGAAACGGCCAAGGACACACTGCAGCTCTCCCGCCTGAAAATCAGCTCCAAACAATTTGATATCAGTGGAAAACTTGTAGCAACGGCTATCAGCAAAAACCCGGCGTTCAGTGGTGAGCTACAACTCAAACCCTTTAGCCTGCAAGCACTTTTGCCAGAACTGGGCATCCCCCCCATAGGCACCACGGATCCGCAGGCATTGCAGAAGATCTCCGCTAACATACTGTTCAAAGGCTCAGAAAACCACTTGAAGGTTACCGAGCTAAACCTGGGGCTGGACGAAACCAGCGCCGAGGGCGAGTTGCGCATCAATAATTTTGAAAACCCGGAGATCGTATTCAACCTGGCAGCAGATGCCATCAATCTGGATCGTTACCTACCCCCTGCACAAGCAACAAGCGAAAAAACCGGCCCACAACAAACCTTAACCACTGAAACAACCGACCCGAACGCTCTCCTGCTACCGGTTGCGCTACTGCGAGACCTGAATGTAGCCAGCCAGATACAGCTAGGGCAGCTTACCGCATCAGGGCTCATCATCACAAATTTGCGCCTGGAACTGGCTGCAAACCAGGGACTGATTGAATTAAAGCAGCTCTCCGGCGAACTCTATGAGGGTGTGTTTACCGCAAAGGGTGCGGTAGATGCTCGCAAAGAACCCCCTCAGATCAGCCTTACTAAAAAAGTGAGTGGTGTGCAAACCGGCCCCATACTCCAGCAGCTTGCCGATATCGATTTTGTTACGGGCGTCCTGAACCTTGAGGCTCAGATTAATACCCACGGCAATACCCAGGCAACCTTAACCAAAAACCTGCAGGGTGATGCTGGTTTTAAAGTATCAAACGGAACGCTTAAAAAGATCAACCTGGACGAGGTGATCTGCAAAGGGCTGGCGATGATCAACCAGGCCGTCCTAACAAATGTCCAACAGAGGTCGCCAGATACAACCTTTAGCACGCTACAGGGTGGGGTACAGATTAGCAATGGTGTGATCTCCGGTGATGCACTTAATATGGCACTGAACAATCTCAAAGTGAGGGGCTCTGGGAAAACAGATCTGGTGACCGAAAAACTTGATTATCGGCTAACCGCAAAACTGCATGGAGACCTGGAGGATATGGCCTGTCGAGTTAAC
>CAYYRK010000260.1:0-2095 GCA_964473915.1 uncultured Pseudomonadales bacterium | reverse complement strand
CTAGTCCGAAAGGACTATATTATTGATAGATCCCTGCTGGTAGCATCTGTACAGCTGAATAGGCTGACCACAAAAAAATCTTTGGTTCACTGAACTTAAATTGGGGCTAAACTACCTATGAACATCCTCTCATACGCAGACAAAATCTTTTTACATACACTGTTGGTCTGCATGGCAGCTTACCCGGCGATAAGTTTTTCTCATACTGAGTGTGCTCGACCGGTAGAACGTCTTTTTAGCAAGCTCAATAGCAATGGCCCCCAGTCAGGAAAAATAAAGGTGGCCTTTGCGGACGGTGGTAGTTCAATTTATGTAATTGATGGGCGCGGGGCCACCACAAGCGAGCTAAACAAGCAAAGGCAGGTGGATCGAATGGTCGCGATGGTACTCACGGCACAGCTAACGGGCAAGGAGGTCGTTATTCGCTACACGGAGGACAATTTGGCTTGTCCGCCGCCGGCAGGCCAGGCGCGTGATGATATTGCGGGCATTTGGCTCAAAACTTAATAAGCATACAAGCCAGAAGCCATTAATTTTTCTACAAAATCACTTCAAACTTGCGGTATTAATGGTTACCTATTAGAAAACATGTTGTGCTTCCTCATTGCTCTGCCCACTCAATTATTCTTTGCAGATGACATAACACCCCACTTGTCATCGAAAAACTTTGGGCGGGCTGAATCAGCGGTGAAGTTTATTTTGTTGCCACTTGGCCACTTAGTGAAGTGGTAGCCATTTCGTAATCTTCAGGGTTGATATTAACAGGGATAGAGTTCATGAATAATAGTAGGCTGAAGAGATATCTGCTGCTCGCGCCCGCGCCGCTTTTGTTATTTGCCTTGAGCGCCAGGGTGGTTTTTGCTATTACCACTCCCGATTTTCCAACCGCTGCCACCTATATTTATGATGATTATGGCAGACTTACTGATGTCTATACTGCCTATAAGCACACTAGTTACGCTTACGATGGTATGGGTAATAGAGCGTCAGTTACCGTTTCCAGTGGTGGGTTGGACCTGAATATGGAACTGGGCATAGCCATAGATGCCCAGCCAGCTGATCAAACCATTGGAAATGCGATAATCTACAGCATCGTTGCCAGTAATTACAGCCGGATGTCAGCAACAAATCTCACCTTGACCCTTGATCTGGATGATTCCCTGACTTTACTCACCTCAACCCCTGGGGCGTGGAGCTGCACAGGCACGGATCCGGTGATCTGTACCCTGTCTGCATTGGCCGGAGAAACATCTTCAAACCTTTCCTTTGATTATATTCCAACACAAATTGGTGAGTTAACAACCTCAATATCGATTAGCAGTGCTGAGCCAGATATTAATCCGGTTAACAATAATAGTGAGATCACTACCTATATTTATTCACCTGGCATTTCGAGTGATACAGATGGTGATGGGATGCCAGACAGTTGGGAGATAGCCAATGGCCTGGATCCTATGGACGCCATGGACGCCTGGCTTGACTCCGATGCGGATGGGCTGACCCATTTACAGGAATATCAGACAGGGACAGATCCCAATAATCTCGACACCGATGAAGATGGGATGCCTGACGGCTGGGAGCTAGATCATGGTCTTGATCCTCTTGTAGCCGATGCGACACTCGACCCCGATGCAGATAGTCTGACTAACTTGGAGGAATATCTGGCGGAAACTGACCCCAATAATCCAGATACGGACGGCGATGGGCTCAATGATTCAGTAGATGACAACCCGTTATTTAATTCTTCCTGGTTCATCCCAATACTTCAGCTGCTGATGGATTAATCAAAATGGACCTGAACATAAAGATCGAACAAAAATCAAACCAGGGATTGAGCATGCGCACACTAAATAAAGATCTGTTCAGAAAGGCAGGGGTTTTTCTTGCACTCATCACCCTGTCGGTTTTGCAGCCGGTACTTGCTGATCAGCAAATCGAAAACAACCAACCCCCGGCATGGGAGATGCGTACCAATATTGAAGCGGTTTCACCTGAAGATGCAGAGATCATATTGAAGCAAAAAGAGATTGAAAAAAAGAGGCGAAGAGATGAGCGTAGACAGAAAAAGATCGATAATGGAAAGCTAAAGCAAAAA
>CAYYRK010000259.1:0-2110 GCA_964473915.1 uncultured Pseudomonadales bacterium | reverse complement strand
TTGTGCGCATTTTTGCCTTGCCTGGAATCAAAATCATCTCTCGTGCAAAGGTCTCACTATAAGGCTATGCGTATCAAGGCAACCAGCGTGTCCGATGATATTGGCAAAATGAAACACCCCTCACCCCAACCCTCTCCCTGGGGAGAGGGGGTTAACAGGATCTGTGTATTTTGTGATCACTAACAAAAACATGCCAGTCAAAAAGTGGGTTCTAGCAAGCCTCTGCTGGCTGGCCATCTTGAGTCTCCACGCCGATCTGCCACTGGATATGTTCCCGCCAGGGTTATTCAGCCAGGTAGAAGATGAGTATGGGGGCGGGGCCAGAAAGCGAGTTGAGCAATGGCACTCTCTGGTGGTCGACACCCAAGATAGTCCCGAAAGCGATAAACTGCTTCGCGTTAACACCTTTTTTAATCGCATTCGCTTTATTGATGATATCAGGGTTTGGAAACAGGAAGATTATTGGGCAACACCCGTTGAGTTTCTGGGGCGAAATGCGGGTGACTGTGAAGATTTTAGTATTGCCAAGTACTTCACGCTGCGCGCTCTGGGCATCTCATCTGAAAAACTACGGCTTATGTATGTTCGCGCCCTAAAACTCAACCGAGCACATATGGTATTGGCCTATTTTAAAGAACCCGACGCCATGCCGCTGATACTTGATAATATCAATCGAAAAATCTTACCCGCTGACCAGCGTCGTGATCTGCAGCCCATCTACAGCTTTAATGGTGATGGGCTCTGGGCGGCCAAAGCCCAGGGACGCGGCAGAAAAATCAGAAACAAAAGCGGTCATAGCTCCTGGAGAGCGATGATGAATCGCATAGAGCACAACCATTAACCATGCACACGAGAAACAGACTATGAGCCTATCCAAGCAGCTTTATTTAGGATTGATACTGACACTCAGCCTGATGTTTGTTGGCTCCTTATGGATCAATGTCAATAACACCCGTGACTACATCAATAACCAGCTGGCATCCCATGCGCAAGATACCGCCACCTCGCTGGGCTTGTCTATCAAGCCTTTTATCGGCAACCCGGATGACCTGCCTATGGTCGATGGCATGATCAAAGCGATCTTTGATAGCGGTTATTATCAGCAGGTGGTGCTTAAGGATAACCAGGGGCAGATCATTCTGGAGAAACATAATCCATTGACGCTTGACGCGGTTCCCAACTGGTTTATCAAGCTGTTTACGCTTGCGCCACCCCAAGCTTCAACAGAGATTTATGAGGGCTGGACAAAACCAAAAATACTGTTGATAACCAGCCATCCCGGTTTTGGTTACCAACAATTGTGGCATAGCGCCGTTAAAAGCACCTGGATGATCCTCGGGTTATTTCTTTTGGCCGGTAGTTTGATGCACCTGGTCTTAAAAACCATTACCAACCCCATTAAAAAAGCGGTTCAACAGGCTGACGAGATTTGCCAAGGAAATTTCGTGCAGGTGGATGAGATCCCCAAACCCAAAGAGCTGAACCTGTTTGTTAATGCGATGAATCGCATGTCAAGAATACTGCAAAATATGTTTAATGAATTAACCCAGCAGGCGGAAATTTATCGGCAGTTTGCTTACGTTGATGAATTGACAAACTTCGCCAATCGCCGCGCATTTAATAATCAGTTCAGATCCCTGCTAGCTGACCAGGAGCAAGCAGGGAGCGGCTACCTGCTGATTATCCGAATGTCCAGCTTGAATGAGATCAATCAAACAGTTGGCTACAGTGGCGGTGATGATTACATCAAGCAGGCTGCCATGATTATTGATCAGCATGTTAATAGCGATACACTGGCCCGTTCACACCAAAATTACCGGATTGGTGGTTCCGACTTTGCAATTGTTCTAACCCCTATTGATAAGAGCGAATGCCAAAAAGTGGTCGCTGAGCTGATCGCATCCTTCAATAACGCCAGCACAGAGGAATACCTCAATGGCTTTGCCCACATCGGCATTAGTGATTACGGCATCAACAGTCAGATGCCTCAAATTCTGGATCAGGCAGACAGCGCACTAACCATGGCCATGACTGACAAAAACCGTTGGCAGTTTGCTGACTCGTTGGCCATTACACAGGGTAATAGGCTCTGGCAGAAACAATTAAAACA
>CAYYRK010000258.1:0-2111 GCA_964473915.1 uncultured Pseudomonadales bacterium | reverse complement strand
AGCAGAGAAGCTATATAGTAGCACGGGCTTGTTGACCCTGTTTTTTTGTCATTTCGTCACCTGCTTTACGTTGAAGATGATAATATTACCCGTAATCAGGTGGACAAATTAACGATGCCACTACAGATCGTGAGATACATCATACGCAATAAGAAATGAGGTAAACCATGGCTCAATCTGATCTTCTGTCGAAACTAATCAGTACCCCGCTGGACCCACTCAAACCTGAATGGCAGGTGCAAACCCAAATAGAAGCCGCTGCACAGGCTCGGCAATTGGATAAAGAGTCCCCCGACAAATATTGGGAGTGGGTGGCTACTCAGCTGCGTTGGATGGAACCATGGCAAACAGTACGGGATGGTGATTTCCCGGATGTCAGGTATTTTTCTGGTGGAAAGCTGAACGTCGCAGACAACTGTGTTGATCGGTGGGCCGAAAACCCGCTTACCGCAGATACGCCCGCCGTAATCTGGGAGGGTGAGCCTGGTGATGAGCAGCAGTTGAGCTATGCTGAGCTGAAAGAGGAAGTTTCCAGGTGTGCTAATGCCCTTAAGTCTTTGGGGATTCAAAAGGGTGATGTGGTTGCTCTTTATATGCAGAATCTGATTGAAGCCTTTGTGGTTATTCATGCTTGCAATCGAATTGGGGCTGTTTATACAGTGCTTTTTGCTGGTTTTTCCGCCGATGCCATCGTCACTCGTCTTGAGGTGGCTCAGCCTAAAGCTGTAGTGGTAGCCAACAAGAGTTATCGTCGTGGACGAGAAGTTGATCTGCTCAGTACTTGGCGGGAGGCTCGGGAAAAGGGCGCAGCAGTAGATGTGGCCATCATCATTAATCGCACCAGGGAGGAATACCCTCTGCATGAGGGGGAGGTTGACTACCATAATCTGCTTGCTCAGCAGTCGGTGAATTGTCCCTGTGAAGCTTTGGAGGCCAATGATCCCTCCTTTCTTGTTTTCACCAGTGGCACTGAATCCAAACCCAAGGGCTTGATTCATAGTGTGGCCGGTTTTTTAATGGGTGCCTGGACCAATGCTTTTTGGCAGCTTGGTGCGGCGCCTCTGCAAAATTGCTGGTGTGCCACAGATGTTGGTTGGCTTACTTTTCCAATCCAGGCAGTGATAGGGGGTTTGGCAGCTGGATCAACCCAGGTCTGCTACGAGGGTTCAATAGATTTTCCGGCCCCGGACCGCTTTTACCAGATCGCGGAAAAATACAAGATTGCCAAGTTGATCACAGCACCCACAGTTATCAGGATGCTTCGGGCCTGTGAGGGCTCACTTCCTGAAAAATATCCGTTACCGGATCTTGAGTTGGTCAGTTTGCAGGGCGAGGCGTTGGACGCTACGAGCTATCACTGGTTGCGCAATCAGTTTGCCGGTGGTGTTCCTGTCGTTAATGCCTATGGTCAGACGGAAACCGGGTCTACCTGGACTTTTCCAATTTATGGTGTTGATGACACGAAAGCGGGTTCCTGTGCTAAACCAGTCCCTGGGTTCAGATTTGATATTCTTGATAGTGACGGTCAATCAGTTGCGCCGGGTGTTCGTGGAAACCTGGTGCTGACTCAACCCTGGCCAAGTTTAGCGCGTACCATACTGCATAATCACTCGCGTTATGTGGATACCTATTTCTCACGTTTTCCGGGCTGTTACTGGTGTGCTGATGAAGCGGTGCTAGACCACGATGGGCATATATGGGTGTTGGGGCGTGCCGATGATGTGATTAATGTTGCGGGCCATCGCCTGAGCACCATGGAAATTGAATCTGCTGTCACCGCACACCCGGCAGTAATTGAGGGTGCGGTAATGGGTATAGAGCATGATGTGAAGGGCCTTGTACCCATGGCCTATGTCTGTATTAAAGAGGGCTCAGATGATCAGCAGGTCACCCAGGAGCTTAAACAGCGGGTCCAGGAAGCTATCGGTGGTATTGCGAGACTGGAAGCGGTCTATGTGACCCGTATAATGCCAAAAACTCGCGCTGGGAAAATTATGCGGCGCTTGTTGCGGGAAATTATCCTGACTGGTGAAGTGACAGCGGATACTAGTGGCCTGGAAGATCCAGGCGCTATAACCGCCTGTTGTGAAGCCAAAAAGTATTGATTTTAT
>CAYYRK010000257.1:0-2126 GCA_964473915.1 uncultured Pseudomonadales bacterium | reverse complement strand
TCGTGCAAAGGTCTCAGGACGAAATTAATAAATAATAAAGGGGAGATGAATGCGATGAAGATTGTTGGCGTGAGGTTTTTGGGAGTGATGCTCCTGACGGTTTTTTTGGCGGCATGTGGAGAGTCAAAGAGTGAAAAAACTGATGCTGGGGCGGCGGCAGTTGCTGACCCTCAAAAAGTTTATCATTGGAAAATGGTGACCGCTTGGCCAAAAAATTTCCCGGGTTTGGGCACTGGTGCCAACCATCTGGCAAAAATTATCGGGGAGATGAGTGGCGGGCGTTTACAGATCAAGGTTTATGGTGCGAACGAGCTGGTGGGGCCGCTGGAAATTTTTGATGCGGTATCTCGAGGTACCGCTCAGATGGGTCATGGCGCGGCTTACTACTGGAAGGGGAAAGTTCCGGCCGCACAGTTTTTTGCTTCGGTGCCCTTTGGCCTGAGTGGTCATGAGATGACGGGTTGGCTCTATCATGGCGGAGGCATGGAGTTGTGGCAGGAGGTTTATGAACCGTTCGGGCTGCTGCCGCTTGCAGTGGGCAACACCGGGGCCCAAATGGGCGGCTGGTTTAACCGGGAGATCAACTCACTGGAAGACCTTAAGGGTTTGAAGATGAGGATTCCGGGGCTGGGCGGGGAGGTGCTGCGCAGGGCTGGTGGGCTCCCAGTATTGCTGCCTGGTGGGGAGATATACTCCTCTCTGGAAACCGGAGCAATCGATGCTACCGAATGGATCGGCCCCTATAATGATCTGGCTTTCGGTCTGCATAAGGCCGCCGCCTACTATTACTACCCCGGTTGGCATGAGCCAGGCTCCGTGCTTGAGCTGCTGGTTAACAAGGAGGCTTTTGCTGCTCTACCGGATGATCTTCAGGCGATCGTTGAGCAGGCTGCAAGGGCCGCTTACCTGGATATGCTGGCAAATTTTACCGCTAAAAATAACCTGGCACTCGATACACTGGTCAATGAACATCAGGTACAGGTGCGCCGCTTTCCTGATGATGTGCTGCGTCAACTGCGAATTTTTTCCGCGCAGGTGCTTGCTGAACAGGCAGAAAATGACCCTGTTACGGCCAAAGTGTATGCAGCCTTCACCGCCTATGCCAGCCGAGCGCTGGAATGGGATCAGATCTCAGAGCGGGCCTACCTGAACGCGCGTAGTATGGAGTAATCCCCATAGAGTAACCCCAAAGACTGGCAAGCTTCCTGGCCCGGATATTTTTATGAATTATTCGGGTTGAATCTGGAAACCTTCCAGGTATTACGTGTCAATCAGTCGCCAGATGTCATCCTCTCTGGCGGCGCGCTGCTCCGTTTCCAGCTTGATCAGGTGAGCCAGCAGTGACTTTTCAGCCATGTCGAACAAGTTTTTGGGTGTGCCGCGGTAAACTGGAGGCGTTAGCTCTGTAACGGTGCTCGAGCCTCGCTGCTTGAGAACATTGATGATCAGCTGCTCACGTTTAAGGCGGTGGTTGATAATGGCCTGCGCAACCTGATGCGGCGTCTCCATAATGTTGCCGTGACCGGGGGCGATCCTTTCAAGGTCGTAGGATTTTAGCAGCTCTAGAGAGGCCAGGTAATCAACCATTACCCCATGCGGGGGGATAATAACCACCGTGGAACCGTTCATGATGTGATCACCGGTCATGAGGAGTTTTTCCTCGCGCAACAGATAGCAAAGATGGTTGCAGACATGCCCAGGTGTGTACAGTGCTTCCAGGGTAAACTCTTCAGTTTTCAGCAGCTGCCCGTGCGCCATCTCTCGATCTGGGGCAAAGCTTAAATCCTGGTGGGGATCATTCGGTGGCGGCATGCCAACCAGTTCAGCACCGGTTATTTTTGAAAGAAACGCAGCGCCCGGTGAATGATCACTGTGGGTGTGGGTAACTAAAATCCAGCGAATTCGCCCATCGCCCGCCTTTAGAATGGCTTGCATATGAGTTTCATCAGCAGGCCCTGGGTCTATAAGCGCAATCTGTTTTGTGCCGATCAGATAGGCATTGGTGCCGGGTCCGGTCATTCTGCTACCGTTAGGCGCCACAATTCTACGGGTCAGGGGGCTTAGTTGAACGACTTTTCCGGGGGTGGTATCTAGCATAATCCTAGAATCCTCAGTTGGGCAGGCTA
>CAYYRK010000256.1:0-2166 GCA_964473915.1 uncultured Pseudomonadales bacterium | reverse complement strand
CGCGGAATAGTTGTTCTATTCCAAGGAGTTGCAACGCTGCATTGTGCCGCCACAAGCGTACAATCTGCCCTGTAGCGTGACTCACCCAGCGGATGAAGAGACAGATCGAAACTAGTTACATTCATATCAACAAGTTACTATTAGAATGGAGCGGTCAACTGAGGAATCTAGGTTCATGGGTTACTCCCCCCGTTGTCGCAGTAAAAATAACTCTGAATGCGGTGCCAGTTTTAAATCGGGAGTTTTCCACACTAATTTCAGCCTCATGAGCATCAACAATATTTCTGATAATGGCCAGGCCGAGACCGCAGCCAGGCTGCCGTGATGCGTGCCGGTCCCCACCCACACGGTAAAAACGCTCAAAAATACGTTGTTGCTCATCCTCTAAAATACCGGGCCCTGAGTCCTCAACCAGTAATTGTACCCGATCCTTCTCCAGCATAAACACATCCACCAATACCGCCCCTCCTGCGGGAGTATATTTGCAAGCATTGCTCAGCAGATTGCTTAGCAGTGTTTCCAATGCAAAGCGGTTACCTTTAACGAGCATGGCTCTGCCCGTGAGCTCAATCTGCTGCTGTTTTTCTTCGAACCAGTTATAATGCATGGCGATAACATCCTGCGCCAGAGAATATAGATCGACCTCAGTAAAATTGGTAGCCAACTGCTCAGGAGTATTACGGTACAATGCCAGCATCTGCTCTACCAGGTGATTCATTCTATCCGCTGATGTGCGCAGGTTCCTCACCTCCTCAGATCGTTCCGGCAGTTCATTTTCAAGGTTATACAGCTGCACCATAAGTGCACTAATAGGGGTCCGCAATTCGTGGGCGGCATCGGAGGCAAAACGTTTTTCCCGCAGGAAAGACTCCTCCAGCCGCGTCAGCATGCTGTTAACCGAGCTCACTACCTGTTCCAGCTCTGCCGGACTCGCAGATAGAACGATCGGGCTGAGGTCCTGGGGTTGTTTATCTCGCAGAGATACCGCCAATTCTCGCAACTGCTTTAAACCCTGCCTCACAATCAGCCAGATCAATATAGCGGCGACCGGTAGGCTCAACACAATAGGCACTAATGCCTCTACAATCACTTTTTCAGCCATTGCAAAGCTCTGGTCTGCTCGTATCGCTACAATAACAATATCTTCATCAGCGCCGTGTGGATAAACAAAGGTACGCCAACGATAACCTCCAAAATTTGAATAATCGAACCCTGGCTGAAGCTCAACCATTGCCGCTTCCGGTGCATTTTTGGTCTTGAGCAGTAACCGCCCCTGATTCCATAACTGATAGGCAATACGAGGCGGCGAGTTTATTGAGACAGGGTCACCCCCCAGGCTTGCAGTCAGTTGAGCCACCTGTTCCAGCTGATCATCAAACAACCGTTCAGCTTCACTGACCCCAGACTGATACCCCTGCAGTGCCGCAATAAACCAGACCAGTGTAATGGTCGCAAGAATGGCTATTATTAGAAAACTGCGTATGGATTTCATGGCCCTGCCAGTCGGTAGCCAACACCCCGCACTGTTTTGATAAGATCGGGGCCCAGCTTTTTCCGTAAATTATGGATATGTACCTCCAGTGCATTACTGCCCACACCTTCATCCCAACTGTACAGGCCTGACTCAAGACGGCTTCTTGTCATCACCCTGCCCGCGTTTTCGACCAATATTTTGAGCAGCATGTACTCACGACGTGAAAGTACCAGTGATTCCCCATTGAGTGTTACCTGGCAGCTCAGACTGTCAAAAGAGAGGGGCCCTACCTTGATCAAGGTAGAGTGGCCGGGGCTAAGCCTTCGTTCCATCACCCTGAGCCTGGCCAGTAATTCTGATATATTAAAGGGTTTAGCCAGGTAGTCATCGGCACCTGCATCAAGACCCTGCACTTTTTCTTCAACGCTGATACGGGCGGTCAGCAACAGCACAGGCAACTCAGGGTTTGTCTGACGCAGCTTTTTGAGCACCTCAATACCATCCATGTCTGGCAAGCCCAGATCCAGTATCAGAATATCCGGTGGATCCACCTTAATGGTATCCAGTGCATGCTGGCCCAGCCCAACCTGGTTCACCACATAGTCTTTATCGCGCAGTGCCTGAGTTACACCTGCGGCCAATGGCAGGTCATCTTCTACGAGCAGTACATTCACATTGATACCCCTTTAACC
>CAYYRK010000255.1:0-2185 GCA_964473915.1 uncultured Pseudomonadales bacterium | reverse complement strand
ACACGGCATCATTCTTCACGACCACCTGCTGGTCAAGGGCGGTGCCGAAGATGTCACACTGCAACTGGCCAGGCAGCTGCCCAATACCGATCTGTGTGTTGATTTTTATGACCATGATATTTTTTCAGCTCGGGATTTCGGCAAAACAGCCTGCATTGAGCTAGGCAAGCCCAGCAAAGCAGCCGGTTGGCAGGTGCTTAAAGGCCTGCGTAACTTTTCCAGTAAAACCTGTTTTATCAAGGACTATGACTTTGTCCTTTATAGCGGAGGCAACGCACCCGTTGCTGTACAAAACCATCCTCGAGGGAAAAACTACCTCTATTGTCATAATATCCCCCGGTTTGCCTATGACCTGGAGGCCTACTGGTCAGAGCGGGCCAGCCTCTGGCAAAGGCCTTTGCTAAAAATTCTGGCCTGGCATACCCGCCGCCATTATGAACCGGCGATCCGAAAAATGGATCGGATTATTGCAAACTCTAAAACCGTACAAAAAAGAGTCAAACAATATCTGAATCTTGACTCGATTGTTATCTACCCACCCTGCAACATTGACCGTTTTGCATGGCAGGGACGTGGAGATTATTACCTTTCCTGCGCCCGACTTGAGCCCTACAAGCGAGTGGCAACTATTGTGCAGGCTTTCCTGAAAATGCCCGACAAGAAACTGGTGGTCGCCTCAGGGGGCCGCGAACTGGAACCATTAAAAAAACTGGCCGAAAACGTCAGTAATATCAGCTTCACCGGCTGGCTGGAGGAAAAAAAACTGGCCAGTCTGGTAGGCAATGCCATTGCGACTATTTATATACCCGTAGAGGAAGACTTTGGTATCTCTCCGGTCGAATCCATGGCAGCGGGCAAACCCGTGATCGGTGTTGCCGAAGGCGGGCTTCTGGAAACAGTGCTGCATGAAAAAACCGGCTATTTAATCGCCGGTAGCGATAACACGGTTATGAGCGAGCACGCGCTAATAGAGGCTGTGGAGTGGATGAGCCCAAAACGGGCACAGGCGATGCGCGGGGCCTGTGAGGCGCAGTCAAAAAAATTCAGCGCTGAAAACTTTTTCAGCCAGATCAGGGAGGTTTTGGGAATTGATGAAACGCTATAGGCAACCTGTTTTTTTCCTCCTTCTGACTTTATCCCTCACGGGGATGAAGCATAGAAAAACCCTGCCGCTAACTCCTCCAACATAATGCGCATCCTTCAGATAGCCCCCTATTTCCTGCCCTACCTGGGCGGCCAGGAACGCTACGTCTACTACTTGAGCCGGGAGCTGGTCAGAAAGGGGCACGAGGTGACGGTAGTGACGGCAAACTACCCACAGGGCGCAGAGAGAGAGGAGCTAGATGGCATCCAGATTTATCGCCACCGCTGCCTGGCACGGCCACTGAGAAACCCGATTGCGCCGGGAATGCTGCAAGCAGGCAAACTGGCGAAACAGTTTGACCTGATCCATGCTCATAACGAACACAGCTCGGCGGCTAATATCGCCGCATGGATCAAACATCGCAGCAAATGCCCGCTGGTCATCACCTCTCATGGCGAACTGGTTTTTGGTTCAAAATCTGCGGATCTGATTCGTAACCTTTATTGGAATACACTCGGGAAAATGACCCTGAAATCTGCAGACCGGATCACAGTCGCAACGCCCTCTGAAAAAAACAGACTGGTTGATCAGCTCAAGTTAAATCCTGACGCGATAGACCTACTGCCAGTAGGTATTGATCTGGAATACTGGGACTCACAACTGACCGCAAACAGTGACGCATTCAAGCGCGCTCACCAACTGAGCAACAGAAAGATTTTGCTGGTTGCCACACAACTGATCAAACGAAAGGGTGTGGGTTATCTGCTGGAAGCTATGCCCGCTATTATACAGGCGCATCCTGACGTGCTGCTGGCCATAGCCGGTAGTGGTGACGAGGAACAAAATTTACATCAGCAAACTGTAACGCTTGGACTCACCCACCATACTCGCTTTCTGGGACAGCTCAATGACCAGCAGTTGGCCCAGGCCTACCAAAGCGCCGATCTTTTTATTCTGCCCTCACTCAGCGAAGGGCAACCCACCTGTGTTATGGAAGCATGGGCATTTTCCAGGCCGGTAGTCGCCACACGAATAACCGGAGTTGTGGATTATTTCGACAAAACCGCCATGCTGGCAGAACCCAAGGACCCAGCCAGCCTT
>CAYYRK010000254.1:0-2188 GCA_964473915.1 uncultured Pseudomonadales bacterium | reverse complement strand
CTGGCGGATCCCTTAATTCCAATTGATTGAGAATTGTGGCCGTTCGCTATTTTGCGGCTAGTTTAGCCTGTATCCATGATCGGAATAATATATAATTACCCCATAATTTATGCCCTGAGTTTATTGGCATAGGAGCATTTGAGTCACAATTAACTCAGCTAGCTTAATGTAGGCATGGTACCGTGCCGCTCTAGACTGTAAACGTGGCTAAATTATCAATTCAAAAGATCTAAATCTATTCCAGATAGCGGGATACCGAGTGTGGGAAGTATGGCGAAAGAGAAAAGGCCGCATGACAAAATCTGTTGAGCAGGCCAAAGGGAGTGCAACGGCTTAGCCATGAGTTCCTGCACACAATCTTTTTTCAACCGCTTACGTCGGCCAATAGTTATTTTCGCCCATGATCTACTCATGGTGCCTGCGGCGTGGCTGGGCAGCATCTGGTTACGCTTTGATCTCTCCGTCATTCCAGAAAACCACCTTGCCAGAGCGATACTTGCTCTACCCCTGTTTATTGCTATCCAGGCTTTGGCGTTCCATCTGTTTGGCATGTACCGAGGGGTATGGCGCTTTGCTTCACTGCCGGATCTGGTGCGTATTCTAAAAGCGGTGGGTGTAGGTACGACGCTGTCTATGGGCCTTCTGTTTTTTCTGTACCGCCTTGAAGATGCACCCCGGTCGATCATCATTATATACCCGCTGCTGTTAATGATATTCCTCAGCGGGCCACGATTTTTCTATCGCTGGTCGCGAAACCCCAGACGGAGCCAGAAAGCCGGCAAGCGAGTGCTGATTATTGGTGCCGGCCAGGCAGGCGAGATGCTGGCGCGCGATCTGTTGCGCAAACAGGCACATAATCACGTACCCGTTGCCTTTGTGGATGACAAACCACGGCGCCAGGGACAGGACCTGCATGGCATTCCAGTCGTTGGCAGTTGTGATGAAATACCCAATATTGTGACACGCCTGAACATCGAACTCATCATGCTTGCAGTACCTTCTGCAAGAATTGCTGAGATGCGGCACCTGGTTGAGCTGTGTGAACAGTGCGATGTGCCTTTTCAAACGGTGCCGGCGCTTGATGCGCTAATATCAGGACGCGTGTCGATCAATGAGCTAAGAGATGTATCGATCGAAGATGTGCTGGGTCGGGATCCGGTTACTCTTGACTGGGAGGGGATGCGCCATGGACTCTCCGGAAAAATAATTCTAGTCACGGGGAGTGGTGGCTCCATCGGTGCGGAGCTGTGTCGCCAAATAGCGGTTCTTGAGCCTGCACGCCTGGTGTTAATGGAAAACAGTGAATACAACCTCTATGCACTGGAGATGGAGCTAAGCCGTCGCTTCCCCTCTGTACACCTGACGGCAGCACTGGGTGATATTAGAGATGCGGCCAGGGTTGAGCAACTGTTTTCTCAACAAAAACCAGACGTGGTCTTCCATGCAGCGGCCTACAAACATGTACCGATGCTTGAGAGCCAGATACGTGAAGCGGTGAATAATAACGTGCAGGGTACCCGGGCAGTTGCTCTTGCTGCAGACCGCCACAACTGTTCAGCCTTTATTTTGATATCCACTGACAAGGCGGTCAACCCATCTAATGTAATGGGGGCCAGCAAACGGGTTGCGGAAATATTCTGTCAGAACCTGGACCGACGTTCAAAGACTCAGTTTATAACGGTGCGCTTTGGTAATGTACTGGGTTCTACAGGCAGTGTTGTACCCCTGTTCAAAGACCAGATTCATGCAGGTGGCCCTGTGACCGTCACGCATGCCGATATGAAGCGATACTTTATGACCATATCAGAGGCGGCGCAACTGATTCTCCAGTCAGCCGTACTCGGCAAAGGTGGTGAGATCTTTGTGCTGGATATGGGCGAACCGGTAAAAATACAGTATCTTGCTGAACAGATGATTCGCCTGTCAGGGAAAGAACCCAATATTGATATTGATATCATCTATACAGGGCTGCGCCCAGGCGAGAAACTTTATGAAGAGCTATTCCATGAACAGGAAAAACTCGAGCACACGGAACATAAGAAGATACTGCTGGCCAGTCATCGTCAAGTAGACTGGAATGAACTCACAAAATCTCTTGATGAGGTGGCTGTAGCCTGTACAGCTATAGATTCAGTACATCTGCTAAAACTGCTAACAGAGCTGGTTCCGGAAAATAGAATCAACTAAC
>CAYYRK010000253.1:0-2205 GCA_964473915.1 uncultured Pseudomonadales bacterium | reverse complement strand
GGAGTGGAGCAGCAACCCGATGCAGCGACCACCTCCCTTTCAGCACAGATCAGGCGACCGTGAAATTCAGGCAAATTTTGCAGCCTTTGAAAAAAATAAAGATTCTGATGTCCTTCTATTTCTTGAAGACACCAGCAAAACCATGCAGCAGGCACAACAGCTCAAGCTCGTCTCTCTGGGACAGCTAACAGCCAATATTGCACATGAGATTCGTAACCCACTCGGCGCGATCAGTCATGCTTCACAACTACTGAGCGAATCTGAAAACCTTGATAGTGGTGATCATCGCTTGTCCCATATTATTCAACAGCATGTACTGAGACTGAATAAAACTATCGAAAGCGTACTCCAGTTATCAAGGCGTAAACCCTCCAGTCCGGAAACGGTTCCACTAAAAACCTGGTTAAATCACTTTACCGCTAACTACCACCATGAGGGCAAATCAGACGCATGCTTTAGAATTAATATCACACCAGAGGATCTGGAGATTCAGATTGATCCCACCCAATTTGACCAGATCATTAACAACCTGTGCTCCAATGGGTTACGCTATAGCGAAGCAAAAACAGGCGTAGCTGCCATCGAATTTAAAGGGGGCATCAACCCTGATTCCGAACGGCCCTATCTGGAAGTTGTTGATCATGGAGCAGGGATCACAGCAGAAGCGAAACCACATCTGTTTGAGCCTTTTTATACAACAGAGCGAACAGGCACAGGTCTGGGCCTTCATATTTCGCGTGACCTTTGTGAAGCAAACTATGCAAGGCTGGTTCACGATGAACAGCTCCAGAATGGATGCTGCTTCCGTATCATTTTCCCACACCCCAAAAAACTGGCACATTAAGCAATGACAAGCACTCAAGCACTGATCGTCGATGACGAGCCTGATATATTGGAATTACTGGAGATCACCCTGCAAAAAATGGGGATCACCACACAAAAAGCAGGTGACCTACAAACCGCTCGAAACCTGCTTAACTCACATCACTTCGACCTGTGCCTGACCGACATGCATCTTCCCGATGGAGACGGAATCGACCTTGTTACCCACATACAAACGCAGTTCCCTGAAATACCCGTGGCTGTAATTACGGCCTATGGAAGCATGGAAACCGCCATCAACGCCCTGAAGGCTGGGGCTTTTGACTTTGTTTCCAAACCGGTTGAGTTACCCCGTCTAAGAGCGATGATTGCGCAAGCGCTTACAATAAGAACAAGCGGCGGTGACAGCATAGCAAACCCGCCAGAAAGTCAGATACTGGGTTGCTCACCCATCATCAACACCCTACGACAAAAGATCAACAAGGTTTCCAGAAGCCAGGCGCCCATCTATATCAGCGGAGAGTCCGGAACCGGCAAAGAGCTGGGGGCTCGGTTGATTCATAGCCTGGGGCCAAGAAGAGATAAACCCTTTGTGCCAGTAAACTGTGGTGCCATCCCCTCCGAACTGATGGAAAGTGAGTTTTTCGGTCATAAAAAAGGTAGCTTTACCGGGGCCATCGCCGAGAGACAGGGGCTGTTTCAGGTCGCTAACGGTGGCACGCTTTTTTTTGACGAGGTGGCAGATCTGCCCCTGCATATGCAGGTCAAGCTGTTGCGCGTCCTTCAGGAGAGGTCGATTCGACCGGTCGGAGCATCAACTGAAATTCCAGTCGATGTGCGGGTTATCAGCGCAACACATAAAAATCTTGCCACGGAGGTTGAAGCTGGATGTTTTCGTCAGGATCTTTATTACCGCATCAATGTGATAGAGATAAAGATGCCAAGCCTGCGAGAAAGATGTGAGGATATCCCCCTGTTCACAGATCATATTCTGGATAAGCTACACTCATCAATAGGCGGAAAGCGCGCCCAGTTATCCCCTGCCGCGTTGGAAAGCCTGAAAAAATATAGCTTCCCTGGCAATGTGCGCGAGCTGGAAAACATGTTAGAACGGGCCTTTACTCTGTGCGAGGGAAATAAAATAGAACTTGAGGACTTGCTGCTTGATAACGGAGTAACACCCCATGCAACAGCTCTAGAGCACACTGAAACTGAGATACCGGAAAGCTCTCTGGATGACTACCTGGAGAATATCGAGAAACAGGCTATCTTAAAGGCACTGACAGATACTCGCTGGAACCGTACCGCCGCTGCTGAGAAACTTGGCATCTCCTTCCGGCAGATGCGTCACCGACTGAAAAAATTTGGTCTAGATGAATAACC
>CAYYRK010000252.1:0-2216 GCA_964473915.1 uncultured Pseudomonadales bacterium | reverse complement strand
AGCAGAACCACCTCCGTGGCTGAATGTAAGTTGGTTTGCAGCAGATCCAGGCTGGGTTTATAACCATAGTCATCAGCCTGGCCAAAAATGAGTGTTACTGGGCAGGTTATTTTCTGTAGTTCTGTTGTACAGCTCCAGTTATCAAACTCTTTTGAAAGCCAGGTGTTTGCCCAGCTATAAAATAGGCTGTTGGTTGCTTCACCGTGATAAAAATTCAATTTTTTTGCCAGTGAGCCGTGTTCATATTGATGAACAGCTTTTCTGATGCCATCTCTTGCTGCTTGGTCCATCACTAAGGGTGGCGTGATGGCGCAGACTCCTAAAATAGTGTCGGTCAGGCAGGCGGCAGCCAGTAACGCCATTGCCCCACCATCACTATGGCCTACTAAAATAATCTGTTTTAAATCCAGGGCGGTTAAAATAGAAGGGAGGGTGATTTCAGCTTCGTGGTGGCGGTAGTTAGCATTTCTGATACCGGATAATTGCCCCGAGCCCCCATGACCAAACCGTTCATAGGCGACGACGGGCAGACCTGTCTGTTTCGCGATATCTGCCGGGAAATCTTTCCAGCTCTCCAGGCAGTCTAATGCACCATGTAACATTACGATACAGGGCTTATCACTGACGGGAACGCCAATAATTATAGCCCTGAGTTGTTGGTCTGCAATGCTAAGAGTGATCGCTTTTTGCTGCATACTTGGGGCGTTATGCCATAAATACCACAAGCCCCCAATCGAGAACCTGAATATCATCTGCCGGCTCTGGTGCATTTTCGCCCCGTTCAGCCCAAACCTTAACATGCAGGTCGACTAAACCGCCGCCTGAGGTGCTGGCTATTTTCTTGCCGACCGTTATTTCGCTACGCAGGATATCATTTTCAAAAACTGGAGCGACATGGTCACAATGTCGCCATGCAACCAGAGTAAGGGCATTAGGCAGGGCACGTACTACCTGCGCAGCCGCTATAGAGATAGTGTGGCCTCCATAAACGAGCCGTTTGCCATAGGCGCTGGCACCTGCATCGGTATGGGTCATGGCCAGGTTCAGTGTTAGCCGGGTTAGTTCCGGGGCGGTCGTGACGGTATCTCTGGCTTTTACTCGGTAATTGATGCCCTCTTCTATATCTGCAAAGTGGAGCCCGTTAAATTTTTGTTTGTAGAGGGCTAAATCCCAGTTTGAGGGCGCAGCGGCCAACAGAACCTCATCACTCATATCTGCCGTGATCTCTTTTAGATCATCGGCATGCCCGGTTTCAGCATTTGGGTCGCGACACGGTACCATGGGGCAACGCCAGAAATGCATGATTTCATCATTGTTTTGGTCTGTGACGCGCATCTCTAATACCACCATGCCAGTTGCTGATCGGCCTGGTTTGGTTTTGTTCTGTCGCAGTGCGACAATCTGAGTTGTTGTTGTTAAGGTGTCGCCAATAAATACAGGCTTTTTCAGTACCAGGCCACGATAAAAAAGATTGCCTTTGACATTTTGTGTGGCATAAGTTGTTTGGCCGATACCCACGCCAATAACCATTGAAGGGTTTGCTAACGGCTTTTTGTTTGCGGTTATCCTGGCTGACAGGTGATGATCTAACGGTAACCTGAGCCTGTCGCCAAAAAGCATTTGGTGAACCGTTGTATGGCCATCAGTGATGGTTACTGAGGGGGCTTGTTCCAGGAATTCGCCCTTTTTGAAATCTTCGAAATAGGGCCCTTCAATTAATACATCTTTCATCTATATTGACTCTCTTATTTGTTGGTTAAGCGGGTAGTAATGTAGTGAACAATCAGCATTCGAAACATTCTAAATGAATAGTCTTCCTAAGGATTTTAATCCTTAGGAGTTGTTGAAACAGTGCTGCTGGCGCAATGGTGTGTTGTTCTATTAGAACAGCAGTCGGTAGGAATAGTAGAGCATTAGCAGCACCTGCACAGTAAAAAGTGTTGCTCTGAGTAGTACCATCGGCAC
Source organism: uncultured Pseudomonadales bacterium (assembly GCA_964473915.1). GTDB lineage: Bacteria > Pseudomonadota > Gammaproteobacteria > Pseudomonadales > IMCC2047 > CAYYRK01. Next base: position 251 of record CAYYRK010000252.1, on the reverse strand, counting down.
ACTGGTGGAGATGATATGGGTGATGGATTGAGCAACACGGCTAAATAAGATGTAGATCGCAGTACCCTCCATGATGCTCAGTTGATTAGACAACCCGGCGACAATAACCAGTGCCGCAAAAATTGGCAGAGTTTCCAGGCAGTTCTGGTGTGCCCGCGTCAAGCGTAGCCCAAGACCAGGCAGGTCTTCGCCGGATGGAGAAAAGCGGTTGATCGGTATTTTAGCACCGCTAAAAATATTAAAAAGCCGCA
>CAYYRK010000251.1:0-2238 GCA_964473915.1 uncultured Pseudomonadales bacterium | reverse complement strand
GCAAAGGTTGATGTCCCCATATAGTGATAGATTGGTTTGCCGTTCATTGACAATCTTGTGGTTCCATCGGGCATTAACCCTTTACCCTGAGTTTCTCGCACAGCCTGGCAAAGATTTGTTTTTCCGGAGAGACAAAACTTACAGACGCCACATTCCGGGATATAGAGCGGAATAACGTGATCGTCTTTTTTCACACTGGTGACGCCCACTCCAGTTTCAACAACGATTGCGCCTCCTTCATGGCCTAGCACAGAGGGGAAAACTCCTTCTGGGTCATCACCGGACAGGGTGAAAGCATCGGTATGGCAAACACCGGTGGCAACCATTTTGACCAGTACTTCGCCCTCTTTCGGGCCGGCAAGGTCTATCTCTTCAATCTCCAGAGGTTTGCCTGCTTCCCAGGCAACAGCTGCACGCATTTTCATTGGGTACCCTTCTTTTTTGAAATCAGCTCAATCTTTTAACACGAGCAGTTCTGACTCGTCCAGTCCTGCAAATCTATATCAAAATAGTTTGATATAGATTTGCCAGGTTACTCATTGAATGCTATAACTATAGCAATATGCTCGATAAAATTAACAAAACCCCAACGCAAACAGCGCTGCCTGGCCCAGTTTTGCCCACCCTTGCACTGGTTTGCAAAGCAGCCTCGGATGAGCTGCGCCTGCAGATATTAAGGGTTCTTCGCCATGAATCATTCGGCGTACTGGAGTTGTGCCAAATCCTGAACTTGGCACAGTCCAAGCTCAGCCATCATCTGAAGGTGTTGGCAAGCGCCGGACTGGTTGCGACTCGACGCGAAGGTAACTCAATCTTTTATCGGCGGCCGCTACTTGATGCAACCCAAACACTGAGTACTTTCATTCAAACACTCTTTGGTAACATCGACCAAATCCTCCTGGAAGAAGCGATCACAACCCGGATTTGCCAGATAAAATCGGAAAGGTCTCAATCCAGCCTGGATTTCTTTAATAAAAATTCGACAAAATTCAGCGAAAAGCAGGCTTTAATAGCTGAATTATCGCTATTTTCCCCAAACTTGGGTGAATTGCTCAAGATTGCAGCGCTGCCTTCCACCGCAACGGCTATTGAGATTGGCCCCGGTGAAGGTGATTACCTGCCGGAGCTGGCAACACAGTTTAAGCAGGTTATCGCAATAGATAACGCCAAGAGTATGCTGGAGCGCGCACGCCAGCAGATTGAGCAGCATAATCTACATAATGTAACTCTGATGCTGGGTGACCCTGGAATCGCTGTCGCCCAGCAGCTGCGTGGCGATTTAGTCGTTTTTAATATGGTTTTACACCATATGCCCTCCCCCTCATCAGCATTAAATAACGCCTTCAAGCTGCTCAACCCCGGTGGCTATGTGCTGATTGCCGAACTGTGTCTGCATGACCAGGAGTGGGTACGAAAAAACTGCGGTGATCTCTGGCTCGGCTTTGAGCCGGAGGAACTCAAACACTGGGCCCAGGCGGCTCAATTAAGGTCGTGCCAAAGCCTTTTTCTGGGGCTGCGCAACGGCTTTCAAATACAGTTACACCTTTTTCATAAACCCCCATCAACAATGGTAGAGAACCTATGAGCAACTACACTGTTTTTACTTCAGAGTCCGTTTCAGAAGGGCATCCTGACAAAATGGCCGACCAAATTTCAGATGCCGTGGTCGATGCCATGCTCAAGGATGACATCCATTCTCGGGTTGCCGTGGAAACCATGATCAAGACCGGTATGGTTATCATTGCCGGAGAGGTTCGAACCAACACCTATATTGACCTTGAGGACCTGGTACGCAAGGTGATTCTGGATATCGGTTATAACAGTTCTGATATTGGCTTCGACGGGGCTTCATGTGCGGTACTTAACGCCATTGGCAAGCAGTCTTGTGATATTGCGATGGGCGTTGACGCGACCGATGACAAGGAGCAGGGTGCCGGTGACCAGGGGCTGATGTTTGGCTATGCCACCAATGAAACCGAGGTGTTGATGCCTGCGCCTATCACCTATGCGCACAGATTGGTGCAACGCCAGTCACAGCTGCGTAAAAAGGGCGTATTGCCCTGGTTGCGTCCCGATGCCAAAAGCCAGATCACCCTGCGCTATGCCGATGGTAAGCCTGTGGCTGTAGAAGCTGTGGTACTGTCCACACAACATGACCCTGATATCTGCCAGCAAGATATTCAGGAAGCGGTTATGGAGGAGATTATCAAACCGATTCTTCCAGCGCAGTGGCTCAGC
>CAYYRK010000250.1:0-2297 GCA_964473915.1 uncultured Pseudomonadales bacterium | reverse complement strand
AAACTCACTATAGATCAATAGGTTGAACCTATTTTAGCATTTAGCTTATTCTCTTTTATTGTAAAACTGAAATTGGCTGACCTCCCTCTCTTTGATAAAAATTTCCTGATTTTTTAGACCACCACAGACCATTGAACCGAACAGCCACTGGGGATATTCGTTGTTTTTTCATTGCATTATTTGTGCTTTCTATATAATCTTGCTATATACTCCCGCGTCTTAACGAACGTTAGGTAAGGGTTTATGGTGCCAATGACAAATACTGAACAACGCGATACCCGCACATTCATTTTGGAACAAGCAATTTCACTGTTTGCAGCACAGGGGTATAGCGGGGCATCCATGCGCGACCTATCCAAGGCCGTAGGGCTGAGTGCAGCTGCTATTTATCACCACTTTCCCGATAAAAAAACACTCTACCTGGAAGCGATGACACACGCCTTTGCCGACAAAGCGACTGGCATGATCAGTATGCTGGAGGTTAATGATCCACCACTGGAGCGTTTGAAAAATTTCATTGAAGGTTTAACCCGTTTAATAGATTCTGATCCGAACTTTAGAGCATTAGTACTGCGAGAACTGCTTGATAATGAGGAGGATCGGCTAAAACTGGTGGCAGAGCAGGTGTTTTTGGGGCCATTCCAGGCGGTCAAAGCCCTGACAGAAGATTTCTTCCCCGGTTCTGACCCACATATGCTGGTCATATCCATGATCGGACTAGTACTATTTCATTTCGAAAGCGCGGCAATGCGTACCTTTCTGCCGGGTTGGAGCCCTGAGCAGAGTGACCCGAAAACTATCGCCCAACATCTCGTGCAACTGTTGACCAAAAGTTTGGATTTCGATCAAAATAATTTACCCAAAGATATGCAGGTGGCTAGATGATGAGGACCGTTAAACCGTTACTTTTAGTCTCTATCCTGACGGGGTTATGTTTTATTGTGGCTGGCTGTGATGATAAAACAGCGACAGAGGCCGCCAAAATCAGCTATCAAACCTGGCCGCTACCCGTGGCCGAGGTGATAACCGAAACATTACCACAAAACTACACTACCACAGGTTCTGTTGTTTCTGATCAACGCATTAAGGTAGCCTCTAGAACAACAGGATTTATCCGGGAGATCCTTGTGCGCGAAGGGGAGCTCATCACCAAAGGGGAACCGCTGGTTCTTTTGGATGATGCAGATATAGAGGGCGCGATTGAACAGGCTCAAGCCGCAGTGAATAGATCATCCGCAACACTGAAAGATGCCCAAACCGACCTGGACCGTTTTGAAGAATTATTCAAACTAGGCAGCATCTCCGGAGAAAAACTACGTAAAACCAGGCTACAGCGAGATGTCGCTAAAGACACCCTGGAAGAGACCGAAGCTGCACTAAAAACCTCTTTGGCACAACGCCAGTATATTCGCATCACAAGCCCTATCAGCGGGGTAGTGGTTGTACGCCACCGACGTGATGGTGATCTGGCATCTCCTGGTGTCCCTATTTTGACCGTTGAATCAAATAGCGGTTTTTTGTTTGAAACCTATGTCTCAGAAAATCGGCTTAAAAAGATCAAACAACACGATAGCGTTCAAGTGAACATCGATGCACTGGACAACCCACTGACCGGTATCGTTGCCCGTATAGTACCGTCAGCTGACCCGTTAACCCGGAAATTTCTGGTCAAGGTCACGCTACCCGAACAACCGGGGCTACTACCCGGCATGTTTGGCCGCAGCCATTTTCAAATAGGCATCGAGCCAGCAATAGTCATCTCCCATGATGCCTTGATTCAGCGGGGTGGACTGCAAGGCGTTTTCGTTGTTAACAACCAGAATCATGCCTATTTTCGTTGGCTGCGCATAGGAAAACAGATCGGAGATCGTGTAGAGATACTGGCTGGTTTACACGACGGTGAACGCGTTGTGAGCACCCCCAATCCACGCCTGCACGAAGGTGACCTTATTGTTGCCCCAGAGGGCGCAACGAATGAGTGAGCAAAAACTGAATTCGGCGGGGCAGTTGGCGCAGATATTTGTCACTTCAAAACTCACAATTTTGTTTATGCTGGCCTGCATGTTGTTAGGAATATTGGCGGTCTTTTTAACCCCCAGAGAGGAAAACCCCCAAATAAATGTACCGGGCGCCCAGATTATTGCCCGCTTACCCGGCGCTACCGCAGAAGAGGTTGAACAGCTGGTCGTTAACCCACTGGAAGCCATTATTCGCGAAATATCCGGTGTGGATCATACCTACGCAATCGCCATGAACTCTGTTGCGATTATTACAGTACAATTTGAAGTAGGTGAAGA
>CAYYRK010000249.1:0-2321 GCA_964473915.1 uncultured Pseudomonadales bacterium | reverse complement strand
TTGGATTCAACACCCTGATCACTACCGATCAGTAGCAGGTCAGCAGGACGTTGGGCAAACAAGCCATTGCTGACCACCCCTGTGATATTGTTGATTTTGTTTTCCAGAGCCAGAGGCTCGCCGATCTTCAGGTTGTATAGATCCAGTATAATATTACCGTTATCAGTTACAAATCCTTGCCGGTATTCGGGTACCCCCCCTAGTTTAACCAGCTCTCTGGCCACATGACTGCGGGCCATAGGGACCACCTCTACCGGTAGGGGGAAGGCACCAAGAATATCCACCAGTTTGCTGTCATCGATGATGCAGATAAATTGGTTAGCGACCGCAGCTATGATCTTTTCGCGAGTTAACGCGCCGCCACCGCCCTTAATAAGTTGTAGCTGGCCATTGCTCTCATCGGCACCATCCACGTAGACCTGTACATCATTTACGGTGTTGAGTTCATAAACGGGTATGTTGTGGGCCTTTAGTCGTGCTGCGCTGGCAACGGAACTGGCAACAGCACCATCAAACTTATGTCTAATTGTGGCAAGTTCATCAATAAAAAAATTGGTAGTGGAACCGGTGCCCACGCCCACGATGGTGGAGCTTTCCAGCCCCGGTTTAATCTGCTCTACCGCAGCGCGTGCTACGGCCTGTTTAAGTTCATCCTGCGTCATATGCCTGGCGTATCCGTTTTGAGTCTGGTGAGGTGGATAGTGGTCATTATATGACTATCCAGGTTTTGTTTATAGACGTGGCCGCGCATAACTCTTTATCATAGGGCTTTGTTTACTTGGGAAGATACAAAAGTCGTTATGTTGCAAAAATATGTTAAGAAAATACTGGAAGCCCAGGTTTACGATGTTGCCATTGAAACGCCAATCGATGAAGCGAGTTTTCTTTCCGAGCGATACGGCAACAAAATTTTACTGAAGCGTGAAGACCTGCAGCCAGTTTACTCTTTTAAATTACGTGGTGCTTATAACAAGATCGTTCAATTAACTCAGGAACAACGGGCTTGTGGGGTAATTGCTGCATCTGCGGGAAATCATGCTCAGGGTGTTGCTTTGACAGCACAGCGCCTGGGGATTGACGCGACTATCGTAATGCCCCGAACTACGCCCAATATCAAGGTTGCCTCGGTGCGCGCGCGCGGCGCAAAGGTGGTGTTGCATGGTGACACCTATGACGAGGCATCGTTGTACGCGAAAAAACGATCAAAGGAGAGGGGCCACATCTACATTCACCCCTTCGATGACCCGGATGTTATCGCTGGGCAGGGCACTATTGGAATGGAGATTCTGCGCCAGATTAGTGGCCCGATTTATGCGGTCTATGTGCCGATAGGTGGTGGTGGTTTGATAGCCGGAGTGGCCGCCTACATTAAGTATGTACGCCCGGAAGTTAAGGTAATAGGCGTTGAAGCAGAAGATTCTGCTTGCATGAAGGCCGCCCTCGATAAAGGGGAGCGGGTGGTGTTGCCTGAGGTGGGTATTTTTGCTGATGGTGTAGCAGTCGCTCAGGCAGGAGAGGAGACCTTTCGCATCGTGCGTCAATGTGTTGATGAAATTATCACGGTTTCAACCGATGAGATCTGTGCCGCTATTATGGATATTTTTGAGGATACCCGGTCAATTGCGGAGCCTGCGGGTGCGTTGGCGGTCGCTGGCCTGAAAAAGCATATTGGGCAACAAGGTCTTGAGGGCGAGACGCTGGTGGCTATCGACAGTGGTGCCAATGTCAATTTTGACCGCTTGCGGCATATCTCTGAGCGTGCTGAGCTTGGTGAGAAACGCGAAGCCATTATCGCGGTCACCATTCCCGAGCGTCCTGGTAGTTTTCGAGAGTTCTGTGTGGCGTTGGGTCGGCGTAATATTACCGAGTTCAACTACCGTTACGTAGACGCAGCAGATGCTCAGGTGTTTGTAGGTGTGCAGCTGACTGAAGGTGAGGCTGAGCGAGAAGAGCTGCTAAATAAGCTTAAAGACAGCGGCTATAATGCGCTGGATATGACAGACAACGAACTGGCAAAGCTGCATGTGCGACACCTGGTTGGAGGACATGCCACTAATGCTGATAGCGAAGTGATCTTCCGTTTTGAGTTTCCGGAGCGGCCGGGAGCTTTGATGAAATTTTTACAAACACTGGGGCAGCGCTGGAATATCTCTCTGTTTCATTATCGTAATCATGGTGCGGCTTACGGGCGGGTGATGGTAGGGTTGCAGGTGTCTTGCAGTGAAAAAAAGAAGGCGATCAGCTATCTGGATAAATTGGGTTACCTCTATGTAGAGGAGACAGATAATCCCGCGTACCAGATTTTTTTGCGCTAGGGGCCT
>CAYYRK010000248.1:0-2339 GCA_964473915.1 uncultured Pseudomonadales bacterium | reverse complement strand
CTTTATCTACCTGAACATAAACATCTACCTGAATATAACCTGGAAGCCAGCAAAAGAATATGAGTAACGAACCGCAAGAAGAGCAGCAAGACGAAAATAAAATTATTGCCGAACGCCGGGCTAAACTGACAGAGCTCAGGGCTCAAGGTAATGCCTTTCCCAGTGATTTCAGGCGTAATGCCTATGCGGCAGACCTGCATGAAACACATGGAGAAAAGGAAAAAGAGGTGCTGGCAGAGGAGGAACCGGTCAGGGTCAGTATCGCGGGTCGCATGATGTTGCGCCGGGTTATGGGCAAGGCAAGTTTTATTACCCTTCAGGATATGAGCGGAAAAATCCAGTGTTATGTGCGTAAAAACGAGCTGCCGGAAGGGGTCTACAATGGCTTCAAACGCTGGGATCTGGGAGACCTGATTGGTGCCACTGGCACGGTGTTTAAAACCAATACGGGTGAGTTGTCGATACAGGTGGATGAGCTGCGGTTGCTGACCAAGTCACTACGCCCGTTGCCGGATAAACATAAGGGCCTGGCAGATCAGGAAATCAAATATCGTCAGCGTTATCTGGACTTGATGGTTAACCAGGACACACGTGACACGTTTCTGATTAGAATCAAAGTGATTGATGCTATGCGGCGCTATCTGATGGCGCAGCGTTTTCTGGAAGTGGAAACACCGATGATGCAGGCGATACCCGGCGGTGCCGCAGCGCGCCCTTTTGTCACTCATCATAATGCGCTGGACATGCAGCTTTATCTGCGCATAGCGCCGGAACTGTATCTCAAGCGGTTAGTGGTTGGTGGGCTAGAACGGGTTTTTGAAATTAACCGTAATTTCCGCAACGAGGGGCTCTCTACCCGACACAATCCAGAATTTACCATGTTAGAGTTTTATCAGGCCTATGCTGATTATGAAGACTTGATGAACCTGACCGAAGATATGTTACGCAAAATTACTCAGGAAGTGTTGGGTGATACCTGCGTCCATTATCAGGGCACTGACTATGACTTTTCTCAGCCCTTCCAACGCATGACGGTGGTTGAATCTATTTTGCGTTTTAATGCTGATATCAGTGAAGTGGCGCTGTCTAGTCTTGATGGCGCACGAACGATCGCCCAAGGCCTGGGTATTCCCCTTAAGGACAGCTGGGGATTAGGTAAAGTGCAAATTGAAATTTTTGAAAAAACCGTTGAGCATAAGCTCGATCAACCTACGTTTATTACCGCCTACCCGACCGAGGTTTCACCGCTTGCCCGGCGTAATGATGATAACCCTGAGGTTACCGATCGCTTTGAGTTTTTCATCGGTGGTCGGGAGATCGCTAACGGTTTTTCCGAGCTGAACGATGCAGAAGATCAAGCCGAGCGGTTCCGTCAGCAGGTGCAGGAGAAAGAAGCAGGTGATGATGAAGCGATGCATTATGATGAAGATTACATTACAGCACTGGAATATGGATTGCCGCCCACCGCTGGTGAGGGAATAGGTATCGACCGGTTGGTGATGTTTCTGACCAATTCGCCTTCAATCAAAGATGTTTTGTTGTTTCCTCATATGCGCCCTAATCGTTGATCAGGATCTTTTATGTCCAGTCCCGTGGCAGAAGAATCAACCCATAGTACCGATGCTGAGCGTATTAAACTTGAACCTTCCTGGAAAGCGGTGCTGTCCGGGGAGTTTGAACAGCCGTATATGCAGCAGCTGCGGAGCTTTCTGTTTCAGGAAAAACAGGCAGGCAAAACTCTTTATCCACCCGGAAACGAGATATTCAATGCCTTTAACCTGACGCCCTTTGATCAGGTGCGTGTGGTGATTCTTGGGCAGGACCCCTATCATGGCCCGGGGCAGGCACACGGATTGTGTTTCTCTGTTAAAGAGGGTGTACCCTTGCCGCCCTCCCTGAAAAATATTTACAAGGAGATCAACCAGGAGTTGGGTATCAACTTCGACAAAAATGGTTGTTTGACACCCTGGGCCAGGCAGGGTGTATTGCTACTTAATAGCGTGTTGACGGTGGAGCAGGGTCGTGCAGCTGCTCATCGTGGCAAGGGTTGGGAGCACTTTACCGACCGGGTAATAGAAGTTCTCAATGCGAAGCACAAGGGTCTGGTTTTCCTTCTCTGGGGGAGCTATGCACAAAATAAAGGCAAGATCATCGACAGCCGGAAACATCGGGTGCTCAAATCGCCGCATCCATCGCCACTTTCCGCCCATCGCGGGTTTCTGGGTAATGGGCACTTTAAAAAAACCAATGAGTTTCTTCAGGCGCAGGGTTCAGAGCCTATCGACTGGAAAATATAAGTCGAGACTTTTGCGCTAGAACTATTTTGCTCCCATGCTGTG
>CAYYRK010000247.1:0-2402 GCA_964473915.1 uncultured Pseudomonadales bacterium | reverse complement strand
TCTGAATAAAGGAAAGATAAAATGAGCATGCTCTACGCCATTATCAGTGAAGACATAGCCGATAGCCTGCCACTCAGGAGATCAGCTCGACAAGCGCACCTGGATCGACTCCAAACCCTCAAGACAGAGGGACGATTGATTTTGGCCGGGCCTCACCCGGCAATAGATTGTGAAGACCCCGGCGAAGCAGGTTTCACTGGCAGCCTGATCGTTGCGGAATTTGTATCACTTGCCCAGGCACAAGAATGGGCCGATCAAGACCCCTATATCGCCGCCGGTGTCTACCAAAAAGTGACTGTAAAACCCTACTTGAAAGTTTTACCCTGAGAAACCCATCGGAATAACTATGTTAAAACGCTGCTTATCTATTCTGATCATGATCTGCTTTTGTCAAACACTAAAGGCAGAGGTGGTCTATGTAACGGATATATTTGAAGTTCCACTGCGAACGGGAAAAACCAATGCCTATCGCATCAAGGCTCTGCTAAAAAGCGGCACGAGCCTGAGCCTGCTAGAAACAGACTCTGAAGCTGGTTATAGCCGGGTCACCACCAAAAAAGGCACCGAGGGCTGGATATTAACCCACAACCTGATAAAAGACCCGGTGGCCAGAAAACGGATCCCTGTAATGGATCAAAAGATGCAAAAATTTTTGCAGCAAAAAAACAACGCTGAAACGACGGCAGGTGAACTACAAGAAGCCAACACCAGCTTACAGACCGACAACCAGGCGCTTAACGAACTAAACAACAAGCTGGCCGATGAACTGGCCTACATCCGGCAGGTTTCCGGAAGCAGCATCAAGATCAACCAACGCAACAAGGGGTTGACCGAAGAGAACCAGCAGCTGCAAAACCAGCTAGACCTACTGTCAGCTGAAAACTCCCGCATTAAAGGTGACACCAGCAATGATTTTTTCCTGTATGGCGCAGGCACAATCATACTGGGCATCATTCTAGGGCTGGTCATCCCCTCACTGCGCCCCAAACGCAAGGATCCAGGCTGGGTTTAATATTCTCAGCGTAAATCCAGCCTATCAATAAACAGTATCAGGATATAAGACACGATTATGACTCAATTCAGCTTAAAATTAATTATCGGGCTATTCATCGCCCTACCCTGCTTCTTGGCAAACGCAGCAGATTCAACCAACCCTTCAAATCCAATTAAAAAACCAACCAAGGTGACTATTGAAACCAGTATGGGAGAGATGAAGCTGGAGCTCTACCCGGATAAGGCGCCACACACAGTGGCCAACTTTCTGACCTATGTCGACACCGGATTCTACGACGGCACCGTTTTCCACCGGGTTATCCCCTATTTTATGATTCAAGGCGGTGGTTTCGATAAACTTATGGTGCGCAAGAAAACCAAACCGCCGGTCGTTAATGAAGCTGACAATGGACTACTTAATTTTCGCGGCACAATAGCGATGGCACGTACCAACGACCCCCATTCAGCCACCTCCCAATTCTTCATCAACGTAGAGGATAACCGCTCGCTCAATAAAAGCATGAGCAATGCTGGCTACACAGTATTCGGGAAAATAATTGATGGTATGCCGATTGCTGACCGTATTAGCGAGGTCAAAACGGGGATTATTGGTGGAATGCGCGATGGCCCGCTAGAGAAGGTTATTATTAAACGTATCTATCGCAATTAACCCAGAATCTCATAGGGGAGCTGGAGAACGACTATTCCCGCTCCTTTATCTCTGGGATGCTGTAATCCCCCCAAAAAAATAGCCTCAAGTATTAGTCATTTTATGCTTTATCAGTTGCCTTGCGAAGTAGTAGATAAAACGAGGATTTTGCTTTAAATAACGCCGCCAAAGGCGCTTAGGTTCACTTAACAATCTAAACAACCACTCTAAACCGATCTTCTGCACCCAGCGAGGTGCGTGATTTTTATCACCTGCGATAAAATCAAACGCTGCACCAACGCCCAACATGACACAACTCAAACTATCCCTATGCTCTGACATCCAGTACTCCTGTTTAGGGCAACCAATCCCAACAAACAAAACATCCACATTGGCGCTATTTATGCTCTCAATTACCTGGCCATCTTCCTCATCTGATAATGCTCTAAAAGGTGGAGCATAGGCATAGGTGATTTTAATATTGGGGAACTGTTGCTTAAGGTTATGCTGAATTTTTTGAAGTACAGCCTCAGAACTACCCCCATAAAAGCCAACAGATAACTCAGAATTATTACTTTTTTCGCATAGCGCGCTCATAATATCCTGCCCCCTAACCTGCCGGGCACTGTCATGCCCCATCAGCTGTTGCGCCCATGATATTGGCCGCCCATCTGCAATTACAAGGTCTGCACTATTAACCACTTTACGAAAGGGTAGTGAATCAAAGGTTTCCATGCACATATGAACATTGGAAACGCAG
>CAYYRK010000246.1:0-2406 GCA_964473915.1 uncultured Pseudomonadales bacterium | reverse complement strand
CATCTGGCCGGTGGCCTTAATGGCGCTCGTACATCCCCTTTCGGTTTGCTGGTTCTTTCATCGTAACGCTAATTCGGCTCATTAATAGTGTCACCATCGCCTCTCGTCCACGACTTCCCACATCCCAATGACAATGATCGGGATGTTCAGGCTTGATTGCGTATCGTATCGGCATAGGGTAGGATCAATCGTACCATCGTCTTTGCGACAGCTTCTCCGGCCTATACATTCTTACCATACCCATATCTCCCTGATCGTCAGGGTTTTGTCCTCCACTCTGTTACCAGGCTTCATAGGCCCTGAGTCATCAGTACAACCCGTGAATCTGCCACCTTCTGTGCCCTGCCCCGCTTCGGGTTCGCCTATTCGGTTCGGTTTTATGATACCTTTGGCAATAATCGATACCAGCACAGGAAGGCTTCCCTGGGTAAGACGCACTACCTCCCCATATGCCGTCCAACTTCACTTCGGTTCGGTTCACCGGATATTAGGCCTCGCTCTGTCACGCCTGCTCGACCTCCTCCCCGCTGCCATATAGTTGGTTCGCTGTTCGCTACGTACATGGGTTCTGCCTCATGCTTCCTTCGGACGCCCCATTTCTGGAAACTGCCCTTGCCTTGTTGGCCTCCGGCTCGTAGAGCCTACGCCTCGGAGAGCGTTGCCCTTCCGTCCGGTAACGGCGGACGTTTTATGACTTCCAACCACTCGGTCAGAAGCTCGGCCAGTGCGCCATGCCAGGCACACGTTAATAAGGGTCAAAAGTAGACTTGATAATCATATAAAGGCCGCGACTTGTACTCAGGAAGATTTTGTTTTGATCCGGAGCTGGTCAAATACGTATTGCGCGTCAAGCGTGACATTTTCCTTTTGTTTGAGGGATACATTTATCGAGAATAAAAATCGGTTGGTAAATGATTCGCTACGCATATGTGTAGCAACGGAAAATGTCACTACAGCCTGACGCGCTGGAAAAGAAAAAAGACACCTCCCCATCCATAGCAAAAAATGCTATGGACCAGTATGTAATTTACGTAACATAAATATTAAGGATCTAGGAGGTGTCTAATGGGAGTATACGCTGGAATCGATTTACATTCAAGCAATAATTACATCGGCATTATGGATCAGGATTACAAAAGGCTATTTGGCCGGCGGCAACCAAACGAGCTAAACAATGTTTTAAAGGTTTTAGAACCATTCAAGGCTGATCTGGAAGGTGTTATCGTTGAATCCACCTACAATTGGTACTGGCTTGTGGATGGGTTGCAGGAACATGGGTATACGGTACATCTGGCTAATCCGTCGGCAATAAAACAATACGAAGGCATAAAACACACCGATGACAGATGGGACTCTTTTTGGTTGGCGCACATGAAGCACTTAAACATTTTGCCTGAAGGTTATATCTACCCCAAAGAACAAAGACCTGTGCGCGATTTACTGCGAAGAAGACTATTTTTTGTTAGGCACAGAACAGCCAATATTTTAAGCCTTCAAAGTACGATTACCAGAAATCTTGGAATTAAGATGTCAAGCAATGAAATCAAAAAACTCGACATGGACGATGCTTGTGATCTATTCGATTCTTCGAATTTGGTGTTCATGGCTCAGAATAACATCTCTACAATTAAGCATTTGGGGAAGATAATCAAAGGCATAGAAAAACAAGTAAAATCCCAGGTTCAACTTCGCAAAGAGTTTGTGATGCTGGTCACCATACCGGGAATTGGAACAATTCTGGGTCTTACAATTATGCTTGAGGTAGGGGATATCGGTCGGTTTTCCAAAGTCGGCAATTACTCTTCCTACTGCCGCTGTGTCAGCAGTAAAAGACTTTCAAATGGTAAGAAGAAAGGAGAAAACAACAAAAAGAACGGCAATAAGTATTTAGCCTGGGCCTTTGTTGAAGCTGCTCACTTTGCCAGAAGATATATTCCTAAGGCTCAGAGATTTTATCAGCAAAAAATGGCTAAAGCCAACGGCGCTCTTGCAACCAAGGCCCTTGGCAACAAGTTGGCCCGTGCTTCCTATTTTATCATGCGGGACCAAGTACCGTTTGATGAAGACATGCTTTTCAAATAATCGGTTTGGGTGCGATAGTGAACCGGCAATGGGGTTGGCATTAAACCACAAGATTTGATTGATATCTGTCGTACCCACATAACAAAAAATAATTGCTTTGTTATTGGAAACAAAAAGAAACCGTTAAAAGAACGAGATAAATAAGGAGTGTATGATGCGTTAATAATTTTATTTTACATTTTGGGCGTAGCAGCGAACCGGCAATGGGGTTGGATTAAAACCACAAGACTTGATTGGTAACTGCAACGCCCACCAACAGACGGCAATCATTTTAACATCCTGATTCGCCTATGCCGTGAGTCCACAAGGGGTTGGCTAATAACC
>CAYYRK010000245.1:0-2456 GCA_964473915.1 uncultured Pseudomonadales bacterium | reverse complement strand
GCATTTATATCAACAAGTTACTATTAGAATGGAGCGGTCAACTGAGGAATCTAGGTTTAACAGCCGCCTCAAAAAAATTGTTTGTAGGTAGTGTTTGCCGCCAGCTACGGTTGTTACAATGCGCCACCATGATTAGCCTAAACAAAGTATCTCTACAGCGTGGCGGCAAGCCGCTGCTTACTAACGCCAATCTCAGAATTCAGGCCGGACAGCGGGTGGGCATTATCGGTGCCAACGGCTGCGGTAAATCGAGTTTGTTTCAATTATTGCTCAACGAGCTGCATGCAGATACTGGCGAGGTTGCGCTGCCGGGTCAGCTAAGAATTGCCCATATGGGCCAGGAGGTTCTGTTAACTGACAGACTGGCGCTTGATCATGTGCTGGATGGTGATCGAGAACTGCGTGAAACCGAGCGGGCCATCGGAGTGGCAGAAAAAAAAGAAGATTACCAGTCGCTGGCTCTGGCCTATGACAAACTGGATGCCATTCACGGACACAGCGCCCCAAGCCGGGCGCAGCAGCTACTGCACGGGCTGGGGTTCTCTACCGAAGATGAGCAGCGCCGGGTCGGGGATTTTTCCGGTGGCTGGCGAATCCGGCTGAATTTGGCTCAGGCTCTAATGTGCCCCTCAGACCTGCTGTTGCTGGACGAACCCACCAACCACCTGGACCTGGATGCAACATTGTGGCTTGAACAATGGATGAAAGCCTACCGGGGAACCCTGCTGTTAATATCCCATGACCGGGATTTTCTCGATTCAGTAACCTCTCATATTGTGCATATTGAACAGCAAACGATAGCCTTCTATCGGGGTAACTATTCTGCATTTGAACGCCAGCGCTCTGAAAAGCTGGCACTGCAACAGGCGCAATACCAAAAACAACAGCAACGGCGGGTGGAGTTGCAACGATTTGTCGACCGCTTTCGTGCCAAGGCGACCAAGGCCCGCCAGGCCCAAAGCCGGGTTAAGGCTTTGCAGCGGATGACTGAAATTGGCCCAGCGCACGTTGACTCGCCCTTTAATTTTAAATTCAGTGAGGCACCAGAAAAATCCCATACCCTGTTGTCACTGGAAAAAGCGGCTCTGGGTTATGACGCAAAGGCTATTTTGTCCGGAGTCAATCTGCGGATTGAAGCGGGAACCCGCTTTGGCCTGCTGGGGGCCAACGGCGCTGGTAAATCAACGTTGCTAAAATCATTGGTGGGTGAGCTGCCACTGCTGTCGGGTGAATCTGTACGGGCGGATAATTTGCGGGTCGGTTATTTTGCCCAGCATCAGCTTGAGGCGCTGGATCTGGCTGCGAGCCCTCTGTTGCACCTGCAGCGTCTGACACCTAAGGCCAGTGAGCAATCGATTCGTGATTTTCTCGGGGGTTTTAATTTTTATGGTGATCAGGCAACCGATTCTATCGAATATTTTTCCGGGGGTGAAAAGGCCAGGTTGGCACTGGCCATTGTCGTTTGGCTCAAGCCGAACCTGCTGGTCATGGATGAGCCGACCAACCACCTGGACCTTGATATGCGACAAGCACTCACCCTTGCCTTGCAGGCGTTTTCCGGAGCCCTGATTTTGGTCTCTCACGACCGGCACCTGTTGCGTAACAGTGTTGATGAATTTCTACTGTTGGCCGATGGCAGTATCGACTCATTTGAGGGTGACCTGGATGATTACCAGCGCTGGCTACTGGCGCGCGAGCGTAACGATCAGGCCGCAGCCAAGCAGAACCCAGAAAAAAACGGCGGCCCCCGAACTGATCGCAAGGAACAGCGACGTGAGCAGGCGGCCCAACGTGCGAAATGGCGCCCCCTCGAAAAGAAAATACAACAGATAGAGAAAAAACTGGCCGACAACACATCCCAGCTTGCTGAGTTGGAAGACAAATTGCTGGATACCGGCATCTATGCTGAAGATCAGAAAGAGAACCTTCGTACCCTGCTACAACAGCAAGGTGGGCTTAAACAGGCCGCAGAACAGCTCGAGGAGCAGTGGCTGGAGCTGGGTGAACAGCTGGAGTTGCTGAAGAATTCGTAGCACGGTGAAGTAGAACTGGCGCAAGGTGGCTTTTTATGCCCCCATTGCGCCTGGTTAACCCTGTACCTAACGCCCACTCAGCTTACGGCTGCGCAGCGCAGAACACCACCCCCTCATCAACCCAGCCCTCCTGCACCATGGGCTCGAGCAGGGCAGAGTCAGTAACATAGCGGTGGTTGCTGTCTTCGCCGCGTTTAAACGCGTCATTATAAAGCCGATAGACCGGCACCATATCGTCCAGGCAGGGTTGGTTCGCATCTATTTGCTTTGGGGCCACGGCAAAGGCATAACTCTCCAGGTTCCAGCGTGGTTTGTTCTCTGGGGTTTGCTGTTGTTGATCGATCAAAGCACCACACTCATCGGTATTAACCGTATAAAAGTGACTGTTTGGCCCCGGGTTGGTCGAGCCGTAAAACCGGCATA
>CAYYRK010000244.1:0-2471 GCA_964473915.1 uncultured Pseudomonadales bacterium | reverse complement strand
GGGGCTTTTTGCCATTTTAGCCCACCACAGGCCTCACCTCAAACGTGATACAGGTATATGGCTCGATATGGCAACAGCAATGATCGCCAGCGTCGCCGTGGGTATTGCGATTGACGATACCATTCATATCTATCACGGTTTTATTCATCGGGTTAGAAAAGGCGTTCATCCAGTTTTTGCCCTGGCCCGTACATACCACCAAGCAGGCCGGGCGGTGATGACCACCACCATTATCCTTTGCGCTCAATTTCTTTTGTTGCTTGCCAGTGCTTTTGTACCTATAGGGCACTTTGGTATTCTAACCAGCATCGGGTTATTAGCTGCCTTGGTTTTTGACTTGCTGTTACTGCCCGCTTTGCTGATGCTGCTCTTTCGAACCAAAAAAGCCTGTAAACACCCGGTTGAGCCTGATGTATTGGATAGATAGCGAGTCACTGGAATAGCAGAAGTACTCAAAGCTTAGAATTCTTCAATTCAGGCCGCAGCATTTCTTGTATTTTTTGCCGCTGCCACAGGGGCAGGGATTGTTGCGGCCAACTTTGACGCCGGTACGAATGTGGGTGGTGTTGGCTGCGGGTTTAATTGGTCGGAATAGTTGCCTGGAGAGCGTTTGAACGCAGGGTTGAATACTTTCTTGCAGGGACTGTATCTGGGAGGGGTTCATCAACGACAGCGCTGCCCAACCGTCCTCGGTGCAAAAGTGGCGGATAGGATATAAGCAGGTTTTGAGCTGCTGTATTTGCTGTGGCTGTAACTCTCCCCACAGGCCGAGGCCGCGCAAAAAACCGTCACACCAGTCGTCGACGTTCATCAGCTCATTGTGTGGATCAACACCGGACAGGAAAAGTGGCTCGTACACGCCGCGATCAAGATCCTCGTTAACGCCATTGTAGAGTTTGATTACCAAGCCACTGAATTGGATCAGCGTTTGCTCACTGTCCCATTCTGGCATCCATGCTTCGCCGCCCCAGATGGCGGCCATCCATGTGGATGGCATGATGGTATCGGGCGCGCAGGCCAGTGCGGCTAGAAAACCATCGAGCTCGGAGCAGCACAGAATGGATTCGTCAGAGCCATATTGGCTCAGGATGTTATCAAGATCATCAAAAACGTCATCGTTGTCTGAGTTTATAATAAAGGCTGAGTCAGGTGCTTCGAATGGGTCCTCAAATTTGTGCAGGTCTACAAAACTAGGCTTGGGGGTTGAGCGTTTTGCGCGCAAGCCAAGACGTATTTCTACGTCCTCCAGGTCACCTGCGCACAGAATATCTACACAACCCATGGAAAATAACTGGCGTATTGCCTCTATCGCCTCAGTGGCCTTCAAGTCAAGCAGGCGGCCCATCAACAAACCGTTGAGACTATGGGCCGAGGTGATTGGTTTGGTCATATAGTTTTGGTAGATGCCAACAACCTGGTCCCGGGTTTCCGGGTGTTGTTTGGCAACTTCACACAGGGCGTCCATGGCCATTACATAGCTGAACTCCTCTTTGCCATGTTTTTGCCAGTGATGAGTGAGTGTCGGTATTGCGGCGGGGCCAATCATGCCGATAACCTCTGCAAGCTCGCCCAGCGCGTAGTCGTCATGGCACAGGGTGTCAAAGCTATTGATGATGGGTTCAATGGCTTCCACACTGGCGAGCTGGCCCAGTATTCTCCAGGCGTAAAGGGGTGCCCATACTTCGGGACGTTCATTTGGCAGCTTGTTGATATCCTCATCGGCGAAAAGGTTTAACAGTGCGGGGATATCGGTCGCAGTAAAATCAAATTGGCTCAGGTAATCAGGCCAGGGGTACTGGCTGGGTTGTCCCAGAGTGAGTAGAGTTTGGATTTTGGGGTTGTCAGAGTGCATGAGGCGTGTCCGGTGTGTGCATTATAGTATTACTTTCTGTGACAAAAGAACTTAATATAACAGTGAATAGATAATTCAGAAACGCTTGGCTGTGAATCACGACTAATGACTACCTTGAATGTGATAATTAACACGAGTTTTATGGGAGTTTTATTGGCAGTTTATCCGAATTCCAGGTTAAACCGTACCAAGGTAGACATAACGCTTCCTTTGCTATCGAGCAAAGATTATTATTTAAAACGCTGGAAAAAGCACGAGGACAAACTGGTGATTTTAGTACACGCTCAGCAACGCTATGTGGTGATGGAGAATGAAAAATATGACCGCCTGCGTGAGCTTGCACTGGCTGCGACTATTGCCGAAACCAGGGCCGATTACGCCGCAGGCCGTTACACCCAAAAACGGTGGCTGAACATATGTAGCGCGTAAAGAGTCATGAATAAACGATGCCCTACCGGCTGATCCCCCCCCCAGAGCCATATGCGCCGCGCCAAAAAGTTTTTAAAAAACACCCGTAAATAATCGGGCAATATGAAAAAATCCCAGTATCGATTTTGGATAGCGTCGGGAAAAGTCAGCAACTTAGTTAAATATCAGCAAGGGTAGGTCGCATTGAACG
>CAYYRK010000243.1:0-2504 GCA_964473915.1 uncultured Pseudomonadales bacterium | reverse complement strand
AGCGTTCAGCCTGCTAGGCGAAGGACTGCAACCCGGTTTGAGCGCGCCCCAAAATCAGCGCATGAATATCGTGGGTCCCTTCGTAGGTATTGACCGTTTCCAGGTTAACCATATGGCGCATGACCGAGTATTCATCAGAGATGCCGTTTCCACCATGCATGTCGCGGGCTATACGGGCAATTTCGAGTGCTTTGCCACAGGAGTTACGTTTCAGCAGCGAGATCAACTCAGGGGCCAGGTTGTCTTCATCCTTTAACTGGCTGGCACGCAAGCAGCCCTGAAGGGCAAGGCTTATATCCGTTTGCATGTTGGCCAGTTTGAGCTGAATTAGTTGATTGGCGGCCAGCGGCTTGCCGAACTGTTTACGATCCATAGTATATTCACGTGCCGCATGCCAGCACGCTTCGGCTGCGCCCAGCGCGCCCCAGGCAATACCCAGGCGTGCATTATTAAGACAGCCGAAGGGGCCCTTCAAGCCCTGAACATTGGGCAACAAATTCTCTTCGGGAACAAACACCTCATCCATAACCACCTCACCGGTAATAGAGGCCCGCAGTGACAGCTTGCCCTCTATTTTGGGTGCAGATAAACCTTTCCAGCCTTTCTCAAGAATGAAGCCACGAATCACATCATCATCTGTTTTTGCCCAGACCACAAAAACATCGGCAATGGGTGAATTACTGATCCACATCTTGGCGCCACTCATGCTGTAACCGCCCTCGACCTTGCGGGCACGTGTCACCATGCCACCAGGGTCAGAACCATGGTCCGGTTCGGTCAGGCCGAAACAACCAATCCACTCTCCAGAGGCCATTTTAGGCAGGTATTTTTGCTTCTGATCTTCCGAGCCATAAGCATAGATGGGATACATCGCCAGGCTGGACTGCACACTCATCATGGAGCGATAGCCTGAATCAACCCGCTCAATTTCACGGGCGATCAATCCATAGGAGATGTAGCCCACGTTGGAGCAGCCGTAGCCATCAATGGTCGGCCCTAACAGGCCCAGCTCACCCATTTCACGAAAAATAGCAGGGTCAGTTGATTCATTACGATAGGCTTCACGAACACGCGGGGCCAGTTTTTCCTGGGCATATTGCCTTGCCGTGTCGCGCACCATTCGCTGCTCTTCGGTTAACTGCTGCTCCAATAAAAATGGATCTTCCCAATTAAATTTCGCCCAGTGAGTTGGATTGCCCATAATAAATCTCTCCTGCTGATGTGAGTGACAAGGCCTAGTATTGCGGGCCAAAAAACAGGTAAACTTTAGCACGCGTCAAACTATATTTGAAATATATTATAATTATCAGTTTGATATATGTTATATATAGATATGGATATCAGACAACTACAGATATTTCGTAGCGTAGCCCAGCACCTTAATTTCAGCAAAGCGGCCGAGGCGCTATTTATTGCCCAGCCCGCCGTCAGCATCGCCATTAAAAAGCTTGAAACTGAACTGCAGACACCTCTCTTCAACCGAGCATCAAGAAGGGTCAGCCTGACTGCGGAGGGCAAGGTATTACTTAATCATGCCAACACCATCCTTAAGCAGGTACACGATGCCCGGCTGGAAATGGATGAGTTGCGCGGGCTAAAGGCTGGGCAGGTAAGAATCGCCATGCCTGCGATGCACGGAGCCTACTATCTTCCCGCCCTCTTCCAGGAATTTATGCAGCGCCACCCCAACCTGCGGGTCTATGTGCAGGAAGAGGGCACCCGCCAGATCGAGAAAAACCTGGTCAATGACTCTATCGACCTGGGCATCATCACTAATAACCAGATTCCTGAAAGCCTGGAGGCCCACCCGCTACTCGACGAAGAGCTGGTTGCTTGCGTTGCTCCCAACCACCCCTTTGCCCAACGAAAATCCATCTCTTTCACCGAATTTGCCGATGAGAATCTAATACTGATCAAGGAGGGCTATTTTCTACGTGAAACCATTGACCGTCTCAGCCAGCAGATAGACAAGCCCATAAAAATAATCTTTGAGACCAATCTGATGCTGCTGATCAAAAAGCTGGTGCTCGGTGGCAGCGGAATCAGCGCCTGCCTGGACTTTGTTCTGCATGATGAGACCGAGCTTGTTGGGGTCTCTTTTGACCCGCCCATCTATCTTAATATGGCGATTGCCTGGAAAAGGGATCATTATCTCTCAGCCGCCAATCGAGCCTTTGTGGAGTTTATGCTCCACAGTGTGAAAATTTCATCTACATCCTGATGCTCTACCCGTTATTTTGCTAGAAACCTGTCAACACTATCTGGAGTCTACGTACCATGCTTAAAACTGTTCTGATTTTTGCCATACCACTACTGCTTTCCGGCTGTTTTTTAACCAAAGTAGTGACGGTTCCAATGCGCGTGACTGGTGCTGTGATCTCTATCATACCCGTTGTCGGTAACTCTATTGATGAATCCATTGACACCGCCGCCGATAGCGTCGATCTGCTGCCGCTTTAACCTAGATTCCTCAGTTGACCGCTCAATTTTAATAGTAACTTATT
>CAYYRK010000242.1:0-2517 GCA_964473915.1 uncultured Pseudomonadales bacterium | reverse complement strand
GCGTTACTGCTTTCAGGATCTGATTTAGTGTAAAATCGGCCTCTTTTAAATATAAATGGGGCAAGCACTACCATGGATCTCAATGCACTGACAGCCATCTCACCAATTGATGGACGTTACGGTAACAAAACCATTCCCTTCAGAGAGATATTCAGCGAATACGGCCTGATTCGCTGTCGGCTCGAGGTTGAGATTCGCTGGCTTCAGCAACTGAGTAAAGAGCCTGATATTTCTGAGATAGCCCCCTTCAGCACCGCTGCAAATGACTTTTTGAACGGTATGCTAGACAACTTTGATCTGGCCGATGCGGCCCGCATCAAAGATATTGAAAAGGTGACCAATCACGACGTAAAAGCTGTCGAATACTTTATCAAAGAGCAGTTTTCAACAAAGGCCGCTGAGATCCCTGAGCTAGAAAAAATCAGCGAATTCGTACACTTTGCCTGCACTTCAGAGGACATTAATAATCTGTCCCATGCACTGATGCTAAAGAGTGGCCTTAAAATCACTTTACGCCTGATGCAGGACCTGCTGGATGATATCCGTAAACTTGCGATTACCCATGCAGAAGTTGCCATGCTTTCAAGAACCCATGGCCAACCAGCCTCACCGAGCACCATGGGAAAAGAGATGGCTAATGTCGCCTTTCGATTACAAAAGCAGATAGCCGAAATCAGCAGGGTTAAAATCCTCGGCAAAATCAATGGTGCCGTTGGAAACTATAACGCCCACCTCTCAGCCTACCCAGAAATTAACTGGCAAACAGTAGCCGAGCGATTTTTGCAAAATATCGGGCTGGAAATTAACCCCTATACCACCCAAATTGAACCCCATGATTATATTGCAGAACTTTTTGATGCATTCTGCCGTTTCAATACCATATTGATCGATTTCAATCGGGACATCTGGGGCTATATCTCTCTGGGATATTTTAAACAGAGCACTGTAGCCGGAGAAGTAGGATCCTCTACCATGCCCCATAAAGTTAATCCCATTGACTTTGAAAACTCAGAGGGAAACCTGGGGATCGCTAATGCACTCTTTACACACCTTTCAGCCAAACTACCGATATCACGCTGGCAACGAGACCTTACAGACTCCACAGTATTGCGAAACCTGGGTGTCGGATTCGGCCACAGCATGATCGCCTATGAATCTAGTCGTAAGGGAATTTCTAAGCTGCAAATCAACCATCAGGCCATTGCCCAGGACCTGGATAATTGCTGGGAGATACTGGCCGAACCAGTACAAACAGTGATGCGCCGCTACCATGTGCCTGAACCCTACGAAAAACTGAAAGAACTTACCCGAGGCAAAGGCATCACCAGAGAGCGCCTACAATCGTTTATCGAGTCACTGGAAATTCCGAGCAGCGCCAAGCAAGAGCTGGCCCAATTAACGCCATCAACCTATCTTGGGAACGCAGCAGAGCAAGCAAAAAACATATAGGCCCCTTACTGGTTAAGAGGGTTTTATCAAGTGCAAAATGACGTTGCCAGCGTGGTTCACACTGCGCTGGCGATAATATCTAACGAATATCTTTAGCCACCTCTACAATCAATCGGCGCAACCACTGATGCCCAAGGTTTTGTTGCAATAAAGGGCTCCAGGCCATCTTCAGGTTAAACGGTGGAATAGAGAAGGGAGGAGGACGAATCGCCAAGTTAGGGTTTTCAGCCTCCAACTCTGCCGCTTTACTGGGCAGAGTAACAATCAGATCATTCTGAACAACAAGCAATCGTGCTACCTGGTAGTGTCGGGTAAAAACTGAAATATCACGTTTTTTACCCAGCGCAGCCAGTGCTTCATCTACCCGCCCCAGGCGCTGTTTATCGTTCGGGTTCATCCCCACACCCACACCCATACCTGTTTTACTAACCCAGATATGCTGAGCTTTAAGATAATTATCCAGAGTAAAATCATCTAATACTGGATTTTCAGAGCTCATCAGACAGGAATAATGGTCCTTCCACAGGGTGATCTGATGAAATGACAGCGGTAGCTCATTGAAACGATTGATAGCCATATCAACCTTCCCCTGCTCCAAGTCAACGAAATCCACATCACTGGGCGTCAAAATATCCAGCGTCACTCCTGGTGCCATCTCACGTAACCGCGTTAATACCGAAGACAGCAGGGTCGACTCACCATAATCACTGGCCATCATCCGGAACACTCGGTTGCTCTGGGCAGGATTAAACTCCTTTTGCGGCTGAACAGCCCGTTCGACACCGGCAAGCACATTACGAATCAAAGGTTGCAACTCCAGTGCTCGCTCAGTTGCCGTCATACCATCGCTGGTGCGAACCAGTAGTGGGTCATCGAACAGGTCGCGCAACCTTCGCAAACTATTGCTCATTGCGGGCTGGGTAATTCCCAGATGATGTGCGGCTTTAGTGACATTTTGCTCACGAAGCAAAATATCAAAATAAACAAGAAGGTTCAGATCTATATTTGACAAATTCATTGTAAAAATGGCCACTTATTGTGCTATAAATCTCGCGAATCATCTCACAT
>CAYYRK010000241.1:0-2519 GCA_964473915.1 uncultured Pseudomonadales bacterium | reverse complement strand
GCCGGTTTTACCCTGCTATTGCTGGCGTTGATCGCAGCCTGGCAACTGTACAACTATCTTAATACACCCATTGAAATGAAGCAGCAGAGCCTGGTTGTGCAGGTTAAACCGGGTAGCTCTTTCTCCTTTCTGGCGGGGGAGCTTGAAAAGCAGGGGTTGATTGAAAAGCCTGGTTGGTTTGCGTTTTATGCGCATTTAGCCAACAGCGCGCACCGTGTTCAGGCGGGTGAATATTTGATTGAGAATCCTATTACCCCGGCTGAACTTCTATTAAAACTGGAACTGGGGCGGGTTATTCAGTACCGGGTTACCTTTCCGGAGGGCTGGAATTTCCGCCAGATGATGGTTCGATTGAATACCCTGGAAAAGATGGATCACCGGCTGATTGGGCTTTCTGCGGCTGAAATAATGACTCTACTCGGCAGAGATGGAGAACATCCCGAAGGTCGATTTTTCCCGGACAGCTACAGCTTCGTATCGGGTAGCAGTGATCTTGATGTTTTGCGGCGTGCTTACCGCAAGATGGAGCAGCTATTGGATGAGGAGTGGCAGCAGCGTGACCCTGACCTGCCTTATAAAGATGCTTATGGCGCCCTGGTGATGGCTTCTATTGTAGAGAAAGAAACGGCAGTTCTGAGGGAGCAACCGGAGATTGCCGGGGTTTTTGTGCGAAGGCTTGAGGCGGGTATGCGGTTGCAGACCGATCCGACGGTCATCTATGGTCTTGGAGAGTCCTTTAAGGGTAATCTGACACGCAGGCATCTGACCAGTAACACAGCCTATAACACCTATATTCATCATGGATTACCACCTACACCTATAGCGATGCCGGGTCGGGCAGCGATCCATGCGGTAATGCATCCGGCATCGGGTGCCAGCCTTTATTTTGTGGCGCGAGGAGATGGAACTCATCTGTTTTCTGATACACTGGTCGAACACCAGCGGGCAGTGCGTCGCTTTCAGATCGAAAAGCGCAGCAGCCATTATCGTTCCACGCCACTTAAGTAAAAAGGCGTCGGCAGGATTGAGAGATTCTATCAATATGAGCACAAAAGCAGATAGCGGCAGGTTTATAACCGTCGAAGGGATTGAAGGCGTCGGGAAAACCACCAATATCAAATTTATAAAAACCTGTTTTGAAGAGCGGTCTCTGCCACTTATATTAACCCGAGAGCCGGGTGGAACTGTGATTGCCGAGCAGATCCGGGAGTTGCTTCTGGCTAACCAGGAAGAAGCACTACACGATGACGCTGAGCTGTTGCTGGTGTTTGCTGCCCGTGCTCAGCATCTGAATCAACTGATTAAACCAGCCTTGCTTGAGGGTAAAACAGTACTTTGTGACAGATTTACCGATGCGACTTATGCTTATCAGGGCGGTGGTAGAAACCTTTCTCAAAGCAAAATAGCCCGTCTGGAACAGTGGGTTCAGGGTGACTTGCGACCTGATCTGACAATCGTCCTGGATCTACCTGTCCAGATAGGCATGGCACGTGTTTCGCGGCGCGGCAAACCGGATCGTTTTGAGAGAGAGCGACATGAATTTTTTGAGCGGGTCAGACAGGTCTACTTGAAAAGGGCTGGCGCAGATCCTCAGCGTTACTCCGTAATTAATGCAGATCAGCCGCTAGATAAAGTTCAGGCAGAGATCCTCTCGCTGTTGCAGCACAGGCTATTTGAATAGAAATGACCATGGATCAAACACTACCCGGCAGCCTCTACCCCTGGCAGCATAAGCTATGGGGCCAATTGCTGAGGCAGTTAGCTCAAAACAGGTTGCCGCATGCCCTGTTGATATCAGGTGAGCAGGGGATCGGGAAATCTGATTTTGCTGAGAGCTGGGCCGCACGACTATTGTGCCGTAAGCTACACCCCGGAGAATTGAACGTTGCTTGTGGGCAGTGTAAAAGCTGTTTGTTGCTGGCCGCGGGTAACCACCCTGACCTGATACATATGCAGCCTCACGAGGTGGGGCATCCTATTACGATAGATCAGGTACGCGAAGCTGGTAGTTGGTTGGTGCAGACCTCACAACTGGGAGGGTATAAGATACTCCTGCTGCAGCTGGCAGAAGATCTTAATCTAAATGCGGCCAATGCTCTGCTGAAAAATCTTGAAGAGCCGGTCAAAGATACCCTGTTTATTATGGTGTCGAGTCAACCAGGGCGGATCGCAGCCACAATAAAGAGTCGTTGTCATCATGTCACCATGCCGGTACCTGAAGAAAAAGAGGCCCGTGACTGGTTGTCGCATCAGCTGCAGGATAGGACGAAGGTGGAACTGCTCCTGTGTATCGCTGGTGGTGCACCTTTACGGGCGCAGCAATTAAGCGAAGAGGCAAATTTTGACCATAGGCAGCAAGTTATCGCAGGGCTGGTTGATCTTTGTGACCGCAAAGTTTGCTATACTGAAATTGCGGATCGCTGGCAGTCCCTTGATCTGTTGGTTACCCTGGGTTGGGTGAGGCTTTGGCTTGCAGATTTGATAAAAATAGTCATGACGGGTGGTACCACCCATGTGCG
>CAYYRK010000240.1:0-2521 GCA_964473915.1 uncultured Pseudomonadales bacterium | reverse complement strand
GTTAATACTATTAGCAATGATGCGCAAGGACTGTGCCGGAGTCGGCCAGACTTAGCAACAATATTTTATTGAAACCACAGATCGTCCAGATGACTAAGCTTGACACCCTAAAGGCCCTAGCCGCTCTTTAATGGCATTTTTCTTCAGAAAAAGTTGGGTATGGGTGCCACAGGCTTGATGACTAAGCCACAGCAGGTCATCCGGGGTGTCGATATCATTAAGCAACGAAGGACAGTGTATCTTGTGTGCGGGTAATCCTCTGATACTCGCCGCCTGCAGATGTTTTTCCGCACTGTTTTCACCATAAAGAAAAGGGATGGCGTTCGGTGGGCTAACCAGCAGCGCATTGGTTCCGCCGTCACGCTGCGCTGCACAAAGACTCACGCCGCCCCTGTGCTGAGAGATAAGCGCGGCGATATCAATGGGGCTCAGCAGGGGGATATCATTAGGTAGCACCAGCATCAATTCAAAGGCTTGTGCGGTGGCCTTGCTGGCCAGACACTCAAGATTTTCAAGCAGAGTTTTTTGTGGGTCTTCATGCCATACCTGCACCCCTTGTTGTTGCGATATGCCAGCTAACTCTTTGTCCTGTGTCAGCATTACAAGCTGTGATATAAGCGCAACACGCTTCAAGGCATCAAGCACATCTCGAATCATCGCCATGGATAACCCAGCCCGCTCACGTGCGTCCAGAACCCCTCCCAGCCGACTTTTGCTCTGCGCTGTGTTTTTAGCCAAAAGAACAGCCAACACTTTTTTGCTGCAGCTCATATCAACCCAACTCAGCCGCAAATTCCAGAACCCTGTGCGCCAGAGAAACTTTATCCTCCAGACAGGTCATCACCGTGGGACAAAGCATAACTTTAATGCCCAGCTCCGCCACTTTCTGCCTGTGGGCGCTATCGCACTCATCCATTATAAACCCGTCCAACAGCGAACCATAATGTTGCGCAACCGTCAGAGGGGTTACCTCCAGATTCAACTCCGACATAATTTTGGCCGATGGGCCCTTAATAGCCCTGCCCCCTACAATGGGGGATACCGCAATAACCGGCGCACTACTTTGTTCGATGGCAACTCGAATATCCTTGATCGCCAGAATCGGGTCAATACTCAGGTAGGGGTTTGAAGGTGCGATAACAATAGCGGCAAGATTTCGAGCTTTCAACAACGCCAAAGCTTGCTCAGAAGCCTGCGCGTTATCGGCACCCTTCATGCGAAACCCCGATACCACAGGAGAGCAGCGTTGGCGGACAAAATAATCCTGGAAGTCGAGCCAGGTGTTAGCCGTTCTTACCTGGGTTCGTAAAGGATCATCTGTCGCCGGAAAAATAGCTGCCGATATACCCAGTGCGCCACACAAAGCTGAGGTGACCTTAGTTAGCGTTTCACCAGCGGCCAGACGCCGAGTACGTTCGATATGAACGGCCAGATCCCGATCACCCAGCCGGAACCAGGTTTCCCCCCCTAGCTGTTCAAGCGCTGTTAAAAACTGCCAGCTTTCCTCCTTGCAGCCCCAGCCGGTTTCCGGATTCACCAGCCCAGATAAGCTGTACATCAGCGTATCAAGGTCAGGGGATATCGACAGCCCCAGATGGGTAAAATCATCACCCACATTGGCAATAATCCCGAGTGCATCGCCCCTCACCAACCGACTGAGTCCAAGCGCCAGTTTGGCGCCACCGACACCGCCTGACAGCACTGCCAGACGTGATCTGTTCCGGTTAGTTGCCATCACGAAACAGGTCGCTCTCGGCGGGTCTTAACAGATCTGTTGCGCTGTTGTGCTCCGCCATCCAGGCACAGGCTCCCCTGATCAATACCAGCGGTCGTCCCTCTGAGGCCTCACCCATCAGCAACTGAGCTGCACAAACCAGCATATCGGCCACAGCGGTTTCACTGACCTTTAACTCACGGCCGAAAAGATCCGTTTCGCCCCGCAGATCATTAAGAGCGATCACCCCGGCACAACCCAGAGCCAAACCGACCGTCCCCAGACGCCACGGGCGACCTACGCTATCGGAAATAATAACACCCAGGTTAATCTCAAATTCAGATTCTAACTGTCGACGAAGCTCCTCGGCTGTACCGTCAGGGTCTATGGGCAACAGCAGCGCAGCACCCTCTTCAACGTTGGATTGATCTATACCCGCATTAGCTGCAACATGCCCCAACCGATGGACGACTATGATAACTCCAGGCGCTGTTTTTATCACATCGGTTGATTCACGCAGTATCAACTCAACTAACTGCGGGGCTTTGTCTATCTTCTCCGCAAGCAGGCGTGCTTTCTGCGAAGGCTCAACATCACAAAGCCTGACCTGTTGCCCCTGAGCCTTGGAGATTATTTTCTGGGCAATCACCAGCACATCCCCAGCTTCAGGGAGCAATCGCGCCTTGATGAGTGCCTGCGAAATTATCTCCCCCAGATCATCCCCTACTCCTATCAGCGGTAGGCCAGGTACGGCATATATTGTTATTTTTTCAGGAAGCACAGCTATTTTAATCTCTCCTGCAGCAT
>CAYYRK010000239.1:0-2523 GCA_964473915.1 uncultured Pseudomonadales bacterium | reverse complement strand
CACTCTAAACATATGCCGGCAATGCCTGACCACTCTAGCCATTAGCATTAAAGATAAAACATAACGTTGCGAGTTGTTTTTATGAGTAATAAAGTTAATCGGCAGATGTTGCTAACACTTTTGGTCGGTACTCTCCTTCTTGTCCCCTCATTTGGTGCGTTTGCTCATGCTCAATATGAACGCTCTGACCCGGGGCGCCGCTCTATTGTTACTCGGCCACCTGAAGTGATAAAAATCTGGTTTAGTGAGCAGCTGGAACCGGCCTATTCAACCATCCTTGTTAAAGATAGTGAGGGTGGTTCAGTCACTGAAGAGGCCGCAACGCTAGATCCTGAAGATAGAAAACTGCTTATTTTAAAACTGCCAGTTTTGATGCCGGGAAAATACACAGTCTTCTATAAGGTGTTATCGGTTGACGGGCATATCGTTGATGCAAAATTCAAGTTTAAAGTGAAGCAGCCCAAGCAAATACCTTGATGGACAACCTCAGTTATGCTTTAAACTGGTTCCATGCAGGGGCCAGTCTTATTATTCTTGGGTCGATGATCGTCTTACTGCTTTTGGGTGAGGGGGGCACTAAATCAACTAAAAACTGGTGCCTTCAGTGTCTACGGGTAGGCCTGTATCTGTCAGTAGTTGTCCTTGTGGCGGGAGTTCTCCTGCCCTCTTTTCAGGCGGTCTTTCTTGAGGAAAGAATAGATGCTGCATTTGACCTGAAAGTACTTAAAATCGTGATTTTTTCAACTCGTTTTGGCACGGTTTGGATGGTTCAGGAATCGATCGCTCTCATTGTATTGATCAGTTTTGCGCTGCACCCCTTCCTGATAAAGAGGTTTGGGTACCAACGGTTTCTGGCTTTTATGGCGGTTACCACCTTGGTGATGCTGTCTGCGGGTACTTTCAAAAGTCATGCGGCTGCTCTTGAACCTATTTGGCCGGGGTTGCTTGGAAATAGTCTGCATCTGGTTGCTGCGGGGATATGGGCAGGTGGGCTGCCCGCCATCTTTTTCCTTCTTCGTTCAGCGCGCCGTAATGGTAGTGGCATGGACCCTGCGGTGATTGAACAAACATTACGGCGATTTTCTACCCTGGCAATGATAATGGTTGTCGTTGTTCTGCTCAGTGGGATACTGATCGGTTCTTTACAGGTTAGTCGTTGGGGGGAACTGTTCTCAACGCCTTATGGTTATTTTCTGTTAATGAAGCTGATCTTTTTTGCCATGATGCTTTTAACTGCAGCGATTATTCGTTGGCGTTATCTCTCTAATCTTGAGCTGGGTCAACTAAGTTCTGTCAGCAGCCTGGTAATCTCGAAATGGGTTGCTCTTGAGATTAGTATCGGACTTACTCTGCTTGCTGTTGCCAGTGTGCTGAAAGAGACAACACCTGCTGCGCATGAAGAGGTTGTTATCTGGCCGTTTAACTTCCGTTTTTCAATTGAGGCCACCTGGGATGAGAGTTCTGCTATACAGACACAGGTTATTATCGGGTTGTGTTTGCTTGCTAGTGCCATCGTCTTGGCAACACTTCTTTTCTATAAGGTGAGAAGTATAAAATTGGCGGCTTTTGTGGGTGTTATTTTATCCGTAGCGGGTTTGGTGGTCGGGTTGCCTCCACTAAGCGTAGAGGCTTATCCGGATACCTATCGAAATTCAACAGTCCCCTATCTCGCCGTTTCCATTGAAAATGGAGAAGCGCTTTTCCGTGAGCACTGTGTGGTTTGCCATGGCGAAGGTGGACGGGGTGATGGCATTCTGGCAAAAACACTTTCCACCCCCCCCGCCAATCTAACCGAACCCCATACTGCTCTCCATACTGTTGGGGATATGTATTGGTGGTTAACGCACGGTATGGGTGATGATAAAGCCATGCCTTCATTTGCTGCAAAATTTGATGAAGATGAGATGTGGGATATTATCAACTACCTGCGTGCTTTTTCAGAGGGGTTTTCAGGGCGGCTGTTGATGCCAACTATTGCTCCTGAGTTACCATTTTTGGGTGCCCCCGATTTTTATTACTCAACGTCCAGGCACAGTGGCAACCTGAAAGATCTTAGAGAGGTAAAAGCAATATTACTGGTCTTTTTTTCATGGCCAGAAAGTCGTGATCGTCTGAAAGTCTTAAAAAGAAGTTATGATCTGATTGCCGGAAATGATGCCCAGGTTATCGCCATCGCAATGAGAGGCGCGCAAGCGGTGCCAGAAGGGGTGATTAACCAATCCCCTTTTCCGATTGTTACGGAGGAGACGTACCCTATCATCCGCACATTTGCCCAATATCGCCGGACCTTTGAAAACAGTGGTGATCTTGATGATAAAGACCTTCCGATGCATATGGAGTTTACCCTTGACCGCTTCGGTTATTTACGATCACGCTGGATTCCAGAACAGAGCCCGGGTGCCTGGGATGCCCCTTTTTTTCTTGCCCAACAATTCGCAGAGCTGGCAGAGGAGGATGGAGTATTGCCGCCACCTGATGAACATATCCATTGATCCAGGCTGAACCTGGGAGCTGCAGTTAAGT
>CAYYRK010000238.1:0-2537 GCA_964473915.1 uncultured Pseudomonadales bacterium | reverse complement strand
CCAGAAACCACCTAAAAAACCAGCAATAACAGTAAGCGGGCATCAGCCTCTCCCATCTGCTTACGGCTAAACATAATCGGCAAGGGCGCCAATTAAACCCTGAACATGTTTCTCATATTTCACCCAACGAGCCATCGATGAATGATATAAAGGCTGCCGAACCTGCCACACACTTGCCGTCCTAATCGGCTGTTGACTATCGACATAGCCAAGACAACTGTCATTCCACTTAAGACCGCAAAAATCAAGTGCCCGAGTAATTTGTTTCTGTGGTTCCATCGTAACTTGCTCATAATCTACATCAATAATCATTCCTGGAAAAATGGAATGCCAGTGACTCATCAAATCTCGATATCCAGTATAAAAGCCTGCCAGAGATTCCAGTGAATAGGTAAAGTCCAGCCCTGCACCAAAATCCTGAAAGTAACACGACAGGCAAGTATCCAGTGGATGCCGCTTCATATGAATGATTTTTGCATTGGGTAATAATAACCTTATCAACCCCACGTGCATTAAATTCAATGGATTTTTATCGACAATACGTAAAATAGCGGGATCGCTGATATGCCGTACAACTTTCTCGGCATATTTCCCACCCAAAGCCGAAGATTGCGCGGCTGCCAGCCCGGATGCCGAGTACGGATAAGGCAAAGCATTGCCGCAAATTTTCCCAAGCATTCCTGTAATTGCCGGGATATCTGCTCGCTCTCCAACACCTGCTACTTCTGAATGGGATGCCATCATCTGCTCAACCAGGGTGGTACCCGAACGGGGCATTCCCACGATAAATACTGGCGTTTTTACAGAACACCCAAAATGAGCTCTTTTTGAAAAAAATTGTTCTGAAAAAACATCCTTTAATGCGGCCACACCTTTATGAAAGGCTGATACCGAAAATTTCTTTTTTGATAAAAGGTTAGCCTTTTGGTAAAAGGTAAATGCCTTATCATACTCACCGATATCGTCATAAATTTTCGCTGCTGAAAAATAAAAGCTTGCATCTACCTCTGCCACTGACGAGCACTGAGTTATTTGCGATTCTATTTGTTCAAGAAGCGGATCATTCTGCTCATACCGCCTCAATCTGGCTAAGCCTGCATAAGAGGCGCTCTCATGCGGGGCAATCTCTATTGCTCGCCTGTAGTTCAGCTCGGCTTCTTCCATCTTACCCGCAGATCTCAGAATATCTGCCAGCAGATGGTGCACTACAGCACTTGGCGGCAGCTGCTCTATTCTCCCTTTCAGCAGCGCTATCGCTTCGTCCCATTTCGCGAAGTTGGTTTTTAAGGCAACCAACGTTTCTAACGCCGAAAAATCCTCCGGAGTCTTGATTAAAACCTCAGCCAAATAACGCTCAGCATCACTTTCCCTACCTTGCCCCAGAAGTGCTTTGGTAATTTCTAACGGCGACTGAACCACCCCATTCTCTCTTTTCACAAACAATCAACCTTAAAATTATTGCCCATTGATGCCAGGCCCTTCGCCAAACAAATCTGCCGACGTCACTGCTTCTTTTTTGCACACAGGCTAGGTCTTAGACAAAGCTGACGAGATTTCCGACCGACCACCAGCCCAATATCCCGCATCTTACCCATCGCCTCTGCACCCACCAACCCCCGATTCAGCTTGTTTTGCTCTGTTATTGTCACCCCGAGTACAGCCACACCTTGCTGCACCGGAGAATCGCTCAATATCTGCCAACCCACATAAACAGGCTCAACAACTCCATTGTAACCAGTATCACAACAATGCTGACCAACACTTCCAGTGACCGAAACAACACACGAAGATTGTTTGCCACCGCTATTTGAAAAATACTCGGATCGCGCACTCTTTAAAAAAAGCTCAAAATTATAGGACGGTAAATCCCCGCCTGCCTGCCCATCAGCCAGGCTGGTATTGATACAAATCTTGCGTGTGTCGGCAAAATGCGCCTTCATAAAATAACCTGTATCAGGATCTGTATAGCCGACTAATTTGACCGATGAAATCACATCATTCCATTCGTCTGAATACAATTCACTAATTTGCTCTATTCGACCGAGCTCATGAGCCGAGACCCTGACACACGCCCCAGAAAACTCAACACCCTGACAAAGATCCCATGTACCACGAAATTCTATGGAGGAAGTAGCATTGTCGAGCTGCCCCACTTCTTTAAAATCAGCCAGGCTGGTATTAATCAGCTCATAGTATGATTGGTTAAAACGCTCACCCCCATACAAGCGGATATAGGGGGCATAGCGCACCCAGGCACCAGGCCAATAACCACCAGCACTTGTTTGCGCACCCACCGCCGTATAAGCCAGCTTGTTCCACTCGTGGTAAGGCTCAGGTATAAAATCAGCACTACCCGCTATGGTGTAGACCTGTTCAATTTCTGGCATACACCACCGAGTAGCGCTTTCCCATAAAAACCCTGCTTCGCTCTCTAATATTGCAACACACCCATCGAGCCTTAATTGATTAGCTATTTGGCCGTTATTTACATCAAAAGCCCGCCAGAGCAGATTGTTCTCCATGTTGCAAACATCCAG
>CAYYRK010000237.1:0-2547 GCA_964473915.1 uncultured Pseudomonadales bacterium | reverse complement strand
GGATTATTTCGACAAAACCGCCATGCTGGCAGAACCCAAGGACCCAGCCAGCCTTACAGCGTCAATTATCACGCTGCTCAATAACCCTGAACTGGCAAAAAATTTGGGCGCAAGTGGGCGCAACCTTGTAGAATCACGGTTTTGCTGGGACCAGCTCATCGACCAGGCCATCACAATCTATCAATCCACCCTGCACCCTGGATAAAACTATAAAATACAGGTAATAAAAAACCACAGCCATCCTGTTGAGCGGCCAGTTTTCCTTGTTAGTTCAGCAAGTTACAGGCAAACTAATCGCGCCAGAAAACAGGAAAATAAGGCATCTTTCCTTGCTAGTTAACGGTGTAACCATGATGAAAATCGCATTAACATGGTGGTTAATTTACGTGACCATAACTAAATTCAGATAAGCCACACATAGAAATATACAATGACTACCCATCCTGATTTTACCATTGTTATCCCTGCCGCTGGTTCTGGCGATAGACTCGGTCTTGGCCCCAAGGCGTGGTTGACGCTGGGAAAGAAATCTCTGCTTAGCTGTTTGGTTGCTAAAGCCAGATCCATAACGAATAGTGTGATAATTGCTGCTCCCGCTGGTTGCTCAGAGAGATTGGCCACACTTTGCCCAGAATGCCTAATCATTGAGGGAGGCGCCACACGACAACAGACAGTGAAAATTCTGGCACAGGCTTGCAAGTCACCTTGGTTAATAATTCAGGATGCTGCTCGACCTTTCGTCTCAACCTCCTTATTACGTTCCGTTGCAGATGCTACAAAGAAGACCGGGGCAGCTGGCGCATTTCTAGCGCCTGAAGTACCAGTAGCAATTATCAATAAAGGCTTGGTAACTAGCCAATTTCCTGCAGATGAAGTTGGAATATTTCAGGCCCCACAGGGATTTTCTCGTCATATTCTGGATCGCTCAATATCAGCTGCAGAAGCCGGTAACTGGGTAGCTCAGTCAACCATCCAACTGGTTCTTCAAGCCGGCTATAAGGTACAATCTGTCCCAGGAGAAAAAACAAATATTAAACTCACGACGCCAGCTGACTGGTTATTGGCGCAATCTTTGGAAAAGTTATTATGAGTTCAGGTGTACTTGATCTATCACAGATGCCCGCTGTTTTTAAATGGGGTGAGCAATGCAAAGTTAATGATTACCTTATCGCTCATTATCAGGTCAGCTCTACATTACCCCCGAATGAAACAGCACTCGGCATGGCGATGGAGCAAAGTGCAGCAACCACACAGATTAATGGGTATGTCGAGCCACAATCCTTGGCGCCTTGGACAATTCGGGTTCGCTCATATAAAAAATTACCAGAACCTGCAGTGACTTCAGTAGATCCCTATCAACTGGCAACGGAAGTTTATGGAGCACCAGAAGGGGTTACTTCATCTCTTTATCTCATCGAGCTGGCCATTCCTTACCGCTTATTAGCTGGAAAATCAGGCCAACTAATGAATGTACTTGTGGGCGAATTGCCTCGGCTTGGATTTTTAACCAGTTTTTCTCTGGTATCTGCCCCTCTCCATAGCGATATCTGGCCCGGCCCAGGTTTTGGTGTTTCTGGTTTGCGTAAACTTCTCAACATCCCAAAAGGTCCTCTGCTCTGCCGTTCAATGCGTCCTGCTGTGGGTCTTGATCTGGCAACTATGGCTCGCTTAAATCATGATGTACTGTGCGGCGGATTTCATCTGGTCAAAGATGATGAATTACAGGTTTTCCCTGACAATACCGCTTATGAAACGCATATTATTGCTATGATCGAAGCACGCGATAAGGCTATAAAAAAGAGTGGAGAGAAAAAAGCCTACCTGGCTAATTTGATCTGTGAGCCCAATGAGCTCGAAGAGCGCTGGGAAATATGCTTGAATCATGGTGTGGATGGAGTCTTGGTTGCACCATTTATTCAGGGCATAGGAATATTATCGCAACTTGCACGTCGCCGTGTTTTGCCAATTCTAGCCCATAATAGCGGTGGAGACTTATTGTTTCGCAACCATTTTTGGGGAATTAATGAATCAGTTCTTGCCAGCTGGTTTCGCAGCCTGGGTGCAGACTGGTGGGTTACGCCTGGAAATAGTGGGCAGCCACAACAAAATCTAGAGGAGGTGCAATCTGTTTTACTGTCAGGCTGTGAAATTGGGTCAAGTGACACACCGATGATGCCAATTTTACAGGGTGGAAAATCACCGAGTGGTCTACCTGATTACCGACAAACAATAGGCAATGATGACTTCATGTTGATCGTCGCAAGCTGGGTTGATCGCTATCCTGAAGGCCTAGAAGCTGGGGCGAAAAAGTTTCGCCAAACGATAGATAAACTCGTCATTTAGCTCACAACACAATATCTTATAAAGCCTAAGCTTGATCTTGGGGCAATACCAATTGCGCACAAAAATCTCATGAAAGCTGCTGTGCTTCTGGGCATCAAAGGGGACGCTACCCTTTGATTATTCAACACCACATAAAGGGTACCGTCACCTTTGTTTCGTCACCTTTGTTTCGTCACCTTTGTTTCGTCACCTTTGTTTCAAGAG
>CAYYRK010000236.1:0-2570 GCA_964473915.1 uncultured Pseudomonadales bacterium | reverse complement strand
TTTGATAATGACATAGCCGCCTCGCCGATGCCAAGGTGAAATCAGGGATTAGTGCCAGGAGATTTTATAACAGTCTCAGCATTCAGCTGTGGTTTCGTAGGGGGTCTCTTTTTTATCTTTTCAGAGCTGACTTTGATTACGCATGGAAAATTGTACTACTCTGGCTTTTAGTGCCCTGACAAGCGCTCTACTATGCAAAAGATGGGGTTCCTCCTCCCTGATGATGGCCATATACAATTTTGCTTTTAACTCACAGGCTTTTTCTTCATTCATGCCGCCGGCAGAGGATGAGGCAATTTCAAATAGCCGTTCTGCACCGAGCAAGCGTCCCCACAAATAGTCATTTTCCCTCAATTTTCGACTAAAAAAAGCACCGAATTTATTCAGCACGACCCCCTGCAGCAGGGGTTCATCCTGATCTTCCATCAGCAGATCCCTGGCGTCACTGGGGCTGATTCTGTTAACGCTGAGATTAGGCATTTCAGCCAGATCCTGCTGTCTTAGCGCAGGAAAGGCAATAACATCGTGGTATGGGAATCCAAGATAGGCACAGAGCAGCGCCTGCTTTTGGTCTCTACTGGCTTCAACCGACAGTTTTGAGATAAGATCATCGGTTTCCAGGTCAAATTCTGCCAGACTAAAATGGTCACCCAGCAGATCCAGCAGTTGCTCAATCGCCGATGGGCTGGGTTGCTCACCAACCTTGTGGGCATGGTTTTTAGTTTGTTCATCCATGAACTCTGGCATCAGTTTGGAAAGTAGGCCTCCCAGGTGCTGATACAAATCCTGTTTCGCATTATCAATCCATTCACGCTCAGCAACGGTGTTTTCCTGGATATAAAGTTCGTTGATGGCCCGGATAACAAATCGCATCCTTCGGGTACGCAGGTCAATGCCGTGAGTGACGAGTAACTCCTCCAGTTTTTCAGCATCTGGAGTTGCCCATAGGTCAGCTTGCTTCGCCCACTCCTGCAACGCCTTATGCATCTGCCTTTTGTTAGCCGAGTAGTCTGTCCATACCTGAATTCGTCCAGCCAACTCGCCCAGATTATGGGTAAAACGAAGCGTTAAATAGGGCAGCCAGGCCAGACCTGCCTTGGTCTTGGCATGGGTTATCATCTGCTCTCGTGCTTTAGTGACTGCTGCTGCACTGTTGTGAGTGCGCCAAGGTCTGCCCACAATTTTTTCTACCTCCTGTACGACACCTGGTTCTGCCGCGCGCACAGCAGCTCTCATGTAGTTCAAGTTGGTGGCTGTCGCTTCAATCTGTTTTAGATCATCACTGATGGGTTCATTGCGGGGAATTACCGAAAGCGCTCTTCCAAGCGTGGCAAAAAATCCTGGTAGTTCTTTTTCCTCCTGTGCTGCGGCTGATTCTGGAGTGGGGTCAATATAGACGATACGCCGGTCAACCTGGCGGTGTGCCGGGCGGTCGATTACCGCATTCAGGGCCGCATCAAAGGGTTTATTGTTAACGATGCCTCCGTCTATGAAAATAGCATCCTCTTCAGTACGATCAACTCTACCTTTACGAAAAATATTGCGTTCTACAAAGTGCTCCCTGCCCGACCAGTCCTGTCCCCGTTCCTGAACAAGCTCATCCATTTCTGAAAGCCTTGCAGGGGGGAATGCCCCAGCATAGGAAGCACTTGCGCGTGCGGCAAAGGCCAGGCTGGGAAAGTCCTTGCGCTCTAGATCACTGTGTATCCCGCCTCCCAAATGCCGCATATACTCAAAGCGCCAGGTGTGACGGTGTTCAATCTCCGTTACTTCGCCTGAGTGCATGGGCAGGCGTGATTGATAACCATAGTAGTCTGTTACCGTAATCATGCATGAAAGTTTCTGTCCATCCGGGATTAGTGAGTGCTGATCTTCAGGGGGGGAGCCCAGCGAATCCAGAGCATCAAGCAGTATGACTGACAGATTCTTCCCGGAAAAAGGGGGTCGGAACCATTTCGAACGAAAGAACATATTCAGTTTGGTTCGGGCTTCGGAGTCTCTGCCCAAAATTGGCCAAAAACGTTTGATCAAATGACGGATGGGGAGATACAGGTACCACTTGTTCCAGGGTCTAGCCATATGCTTGGGTTCCATCAGCTCAGAAACATCAGCACCTTGCAGCCATAACTCTCTATGGGCGTCAAGGGGTAGATCATACGCCAGCGCCCGACAAAGAAAAACCGCATTGATCGACCCGGCAGAGGCACCTGTCACCACGTCAATAATAACCAGCAGCTCAGTTTCAGCGGATAGCTCCTGGAGTATCTCCATCCATACTCCTTCAGAGCCTCTGGGTTTGCTGCCTGTCTTTTCATTACGCCGGTCATCCAGCAGGCGTGAGGCTCGAGTCAGGTGGAATAGTTCGCGGGTTACACCATGAATATAGATGGCCAGAGAGCCGCCTCCGTAACATACCAGTGCCAGTCTTAGTTCTTTTTGCGATGCCATAATTCTTAAGTCCTCAGTTAACACTGTGAGAGATGAATCATGCACAAGATCGCACATCGTCCCTGTAAACTTGATTTTAGATGCAAACCAAAAAACCCGCCATACCTGCTTGCATGGATTAA
>CAYYRK010000235.1:0-2573 GCA_964473915.1 uncultured Pseudomonadales bacterium | reverse complement strand
CTTATAAAGCCTAAGCTTGATCCCGGAGCAGTGTCAATTGCGCACAAAAATCTCGGGAGAACTGCTGTGCTTCTGCGACAACAGCGATAAAAGGAGACAGGTCTCCAGCGTTGCTACGTACCTCACGCGTTGCAGCCGAAAGTTTTCCTTTGATGCCCATTTTTTTGGTAAAGAGTACTGGTGTTTGACCCACCAGTTCAAGCTCTCTGTTTAGCCAAGCCATCGCAATACGACCGTTTCCATCCGGGAAGGGGTGAATGTCGAATATCGCCATCATTACTACCAGTCCTCTGAGTAGTCCGGGAGGTAGTTTTACATAGATCTCACTAATAAATTGACGAAAAGTGCCGGTGACCAGGTGAGGTTCTGCCCGCCGTTTCAGCACATCTGAGCGTGACATATTTTGTACCATCTTAAACTGCCCTGGCACCATGTTTTCTATACCTATCGTTGCCAGGGCATGCCAGTGTCGTAAATGCATTTCAGCCTTAATTGGGTTTAGCAGGTCTTTAAATTGAATATTACGAATGGTGGATACTACACGTGTCATATTTACCGATTCAAGCAAATCTCCAGTAGGCTTTATTCCGCTAGCAAGCTTCTCTTTAATTTTTAAGAACTCACCTGCAGATTCTACAAAAGGGATCATGAATAGAGCCTCAATCAGTGGCCAGTCATCAGGTAATGCTTGGGTTTCGTTTTCTTTGGGTGGTGACAGGCGCATGGCGAAATTAGCATAACTACGAATTTCTTTAAGAATTCCTTCATCCACCTGTTGTATGCCGGATGACGGGGCTTGCAACGCCCGCTCCATCGGTGCCAAATCACCTTCACTCAACGCAATTTTAATAGGCGGTTGTAACCGGTTATAGATATCTAAGCTAGCAAGCGTAGCGTTAACCTCTTTGCTCTCCATCGGAGAGAGCGGTAACCCTGCCAATGCATCCAGCTGCGTTTTTGCCTCATCAAAGTGCTGAAGATCAACTTGTACGGTGGCAAGGTTGACCCTGGCTAGGGTAAAGTCTGGAGCCAAATGCAGTGCTTCCCGATACAGTACCGCAGATTTTTTTGGATTCCCCCTTGTGCGTTGTATCGCTGCAAGTTTATTGAGTGACAGGGGGGTGCGCTGGATGCTAACCGCCCGCTGGTAGGAATCAAACGCTGCGTCAAGATGACCCAAAACTCTTTGGATATCACCTAATGCCATATGAGCAGGCATGATATTTGAATTCAGGTTTATCGCTCTTTGTAGGGCTGCCTGTCCCTCTTTATTCAACCCAGATTCAGCCTGAGTTACTCCCAGATTAACCCAGCCTTCAGCACGTAACGGTGCAATTTTTGTGGCCAAAGAAAAAAGTTTAATAGCGCTAGAATGTTTTCCTTGCTGAAACTCCTGCTGCCCCTGTTGCATCGTTTGCAACCACTTTTCTTTTGATGTCATATATCGATTCTTCCCTAATCCCCAGATAGAAAATTGTAAATACTCCACCGGCTAAAAGCCGGATCGATCGGCCAGTCGGCCGATTGCTGTCGCTATACCACATGAAAACCATCATCCGGCTCCGGGCGAGTTTGGCTCTTGATATATTCTTTCCACATGTTATCCGTTACATTCCCACTTGTTGCAACCCAATAGTCTCTCGCCCACAAATGCTGACCCCAGTAACGCTTCCTCAGTTTGCTATACTCTGGAAGCAATTTGTGTGAGCTTTTTCCCTTCAGATATTGCACCGCTTTCGATATCGATAGATTAGGTGGAATCCCTATCAGTATTTGCACATGATCTCGATTAATCGAGCCAGCATACACCGTCATCTCCTTGCTCTGTGCTATTTCGCGCAATAACTCTCGATAACGTAACCCTACGTCCCCGCCCAGCACTTCGTATCGGTATTTCGTCATCCACACAAGATGGTATTTACAGTCACAAACCGTATAACTTCCTTTCTTATAATTTTCCATTCTCCCAGCTTAACGCAGGATCCGTCATCCGTCGCCTAAAGGCGAGGGGTTTACGGATCCCCTATGGGGGACTCTAAAATAAAGAAAGCCTTGGCTGTATAATGGTTAGCGACAAAATCCACCATCACCCAATGAGTGTAGAGTGCACAATTCAAGACTTACGATCATTCTACCCTACAAACTTGATACAACGAACGATTTACTGACCTCCTAGAGCAGGTTTATTGACTATTGCTCACTTAATGGACTCCCTGAGCCTGGCTGAACGTATCGACAAACACTTTCCCCTGCATAAGAACAATCGCGAGCTTTTCGCCTTCTGAATTCATAAAAACCCTCATCCTGATGCAACATGAAGGCAGCTTTCATCTGGCCGATATTCGCCACATTCAGGATGATGAAGCCCCTGAGGCGCTGACGAAATCCTATCTAGGGATTTGGCTAGCCCATTAAGGTTATATGTTAACGGGACAGCAGTGGTATAATACCGTCCTTTATACCTAACAATTTGCCCCCCCTAAAAGATTAATGGCCATTAAAATCCAACAGGAAACACCCTTTACAGAACGATATACAAAGCAGCTTGCCCGCTGCTGCGTGATCATCCCGGC
>CAYYRK010000234.1:0-2592 GCA_964473915.1 uncultured Pseudomonadales bacterium | reverse complement strand
TCTAGGATGAACGATATCTGTGGGCTTTTAGGTAGAGATTTGGACGCTCGAGATATGATAGAATCACCGCAAATTATCGGGAATCTGAAGGTAAAAACATGGCCGCTCATATTAAGAGGTTAAGTGATTAATGTTGTTGATGATTGACAATTATGACTCCTTTACCTACAACCTGGTGCAGTATTTCGGCGAGTTAAAGGCCGATGTTCAGGTGTTTCGTAATGATGAGATCAGCCTGAGCGATATAGACGCCATGAAACCGGAACGCATCGTCATCTCCCCCGGCCCCTGTACGCCGGATAAAGCTGGCATCTCGGTGGCGGCGGTGAACTATTTCGCCGGGAAAATCCCCATCCTTGGGGTTTGTCTGGGGCATCAAGCCATCGCCCAGGCGTTTGGTGGGCAGATCATCCGGTCCGGACAGGTCATGCATGGCAAAGTATCGAATGTCCACCATAGGAACACGGGTGTTTTTCATGGGCTAAACAACC
Organism: uncultured Pseudomonadales bacterium; assembly: GCA_964473915.1. GTDB lineage: Bacteria > Pseudomonadota > Gammaproteobacteria > Pseudomonadales > IMCC2047 > CAYYRK01. The sequence goes on along the minus strand of CAYYRK010000234.1, from coordinate 2,101 downwards.
CCTTTACCGCAACGCGTTACCACTCGTTATCGATCGATAAAAACAGCCTGCCAAACTGCCTGGAGATGACCGCCTGGACCGAAACAGCCGAGGGCATGCTGGAAGAAATTATGGGAGTGCGCCATAAGAAGCTGGCTGTCGAGGGCGTGCAGTTTCACCCAGAGTCCATTTTGACTGAACATGGCCATCAGTTATTACAAAACTTCCTGAACACCAGCCTTTAGCCCGGAGTAATATTGAATGGATATACAACAAGCCATTGCTATAGTCGTGCAGGGGCAAGATCTGTCCACCGAACAGATGACCGCTGCAATGCGCCAGGTAATGAGCGGCCAGGCTACAGATGCACAGATCGCCGGCCTGCTGGTGGCCCTGCGTCTCAAAGGCGAGAGCATCGATGAGATTACCGCTGCAGTTAAGGTGATGCGGGAGCTGGTTACACCGGTGCAGGTGAACGCAGACCACCTGGTCGATACCTGCGGGACCGGCGGAGATGGCAAAGGCATCTTTAATGTCAGCACCGCAGCAGCTTTTGTGGCGGCCGCAGCCGGTGCCCACGTGGCCAAGCACGGGAATCGATCAGTCTCCAGCTCCAGCGGCAGCGCAGATCTATTAATAGAGGCTGGCGTCAATATTAACCTGACACCCGATCAGGTAACCCGCTGCGTCACGGAGATCGGCGTTGGTTTTATGTTCGCACCAGCCCATCACGGTGCAATGAAGCATGCTATTGGTCCTCGCAAAGAACTGGGTATTAGAACCCTGTTTAATATACTTGGCCCCATGACCAATCCCGCCAATGTCAAACAACAGGTGATCGGCGTATTTACTCCGCAACTATGCCGGCCAATGGCAGAGGTACTACATCGCCTGGGCAGTCACCATGTATTAGTGGTGAGCTCAGAGGATGGTCTGGATGAGATCAGTATTTCCAGCGCCACAACGGTCGCAGAGCTAAAGGGGGGGCAGATTCGTGAATACAGCATCTGCCCGGAGGACTTTGGCTTGACACGACAAAGCTGGAGTGGCCTGGTTGTAAAGGGTGCCGCCCAGTCCCTGGCATTGATCAACCAGGCCCTGGATAAAAACAGATCTAAACAGGTGCCCGGAGCTGAGGATATGATCGCGCTGAACGCCGGGGCCGCTCTCTATGCATCCGGCCGCTCAGAAACCTTATCGGAGGGGGTTTTGATGGCTCAGGATGCCATCGGTAGTGGTCTTGCTCAGGAGAAGATCAACGAATTAGCCAGTTTCAGCCACTGTTTTGAGGCCTAAAATGAGTAGTAATAATATCCTGACCAAAATAATGGCTCGAAAAAAGGAGGAGGTTGCTGCGCACAGTGCCCAAACCTCTTTGGCACAACTGAAAGACCAGATTTTAGAACAGACACCACCGCGCGGTTTTCTACAATCCATTCAAAACCGTATTGCAGCCGGATCACCCGCTGTGATTGCGGAGATAAAAAAAGCATCCCCCAGCAAGGGCGTCATCCGTACCCCCTTCTATCCTGCGGAGATTGCCCACAGCTACCAAACGGGGGGAGCTTGCTGCCTTTCGGTGCTGACTGATGTGGATTATTTTCAGGGCAGTGATGACTATCTGCGACAGGCACGAGCCGCCTGCAAACTACCCGTTCTTCGTAAAGATTTTATGCTCGATCCTTACCAGATCTATGAGGCGCGCGCCATCGGAGCAGACTGTATATTATTGATCGTGGCGGCCCTTGACGATGATCAGCTGCTACAGCTAGCAGATACCGCTAATGAGTTGAATCTTGATGTGCTGATTGAGGTGCATGATGCAGATGAGTTACAGCGAGCATTGCAGCTCCAAAGCCCTCTGATAGGCATCAATAACCGAGATCTGCGTACCTTTGAAACCCGTTTGCAAACGACTCTGGACCTGCTGGAGCAGATTCCTGCTGAGCGGATTGTAGTCACTGAAAGCGGCATTCTCACAGGAAAAGATGTTGCGCTGATGCAAAAAAACAGTGTCAACACCTTCCTGGTAGGGGAAGCCTTTATGCGAGCCGAACAACCGGGTGAAAAATTGAGTGAACTTTTTTTTGGCGCGGACAATAAATTCTAATAAGCATATCCT
>CAYYRK010000233.1:0-2659 GCA_964473915.1 uncultured Pseudomonadales bacterium | reverse complement strand
TGTCCAACTGAGGATTCTAGGTTTAACGGTATCCCCCGTTGCGGGGATAGTGGAAACTATAGGAATGGACATGCAAAAAAAGGATCAACAGCAAGCATTAGCTAGAACGATTAATCTGCCTTTGCTAGCACTTTATGGCCTGGGGACTATTTTGGGGGCTGGTATCTATGTGCTGGTTGGTAAGGTCGCAGGTTTGGCTGGAATGCTGGCCCCTTTGGCATTTCTGGTGGCGGCATTAATTGCTCTGTTTACTGCGTTGAGTTATGCCCAGCTGGCGGCACTGTTCCCAAAAAGTGCCGGTGAAGCAGTCTACGTCCTGAAGGGGCTAAAGCGGCAAACACTGGCAACGGCGGTGGGCTGGCTGGTCGTAATGACGGGCATAGTATCATCAGCTACCCTGGTGAATGGTTTTATGGGTTATCTTGGCGTGTTTGTCACGCTACCGCACTGGCTGGGCGTTGTGCTGGTGGTTGTTTGCCTTGGGGCAGTGGCAGCCTACGGGATTCGTGAATCTATGTGGTTATCTGCCATTATGACGCTGGTGGAGATTGGCGGGTTAATTATCGTAATTATCTTCGGTGGTGACCACTTGCTGACGGCCGATTATGCGTTCAGTGATTATTTTATTCCGACCTCGTTCTCACAGCTAGGAGGGGTTCTTTCTGCGGCTTTTCTGGCATTCTATGCCTTCATCGGTTTTGAGGATATGGTGAATGTCGCCGAAGAGGTCAAGGAGCCTAGCAAAACCATTCCCAAAGGGATTTTTATCGCTGTAGTCGTATCAACTTTTCTCTATATTCTGATTACCCTTATCGCCATCAATGCACTGCCCCTGAACCAACTGGCTGCCTCTGATGCTCCTTTGTCTCTGATCTTGGAAGGGGAGGAGTCTGGCGCTGCAAATACCGTGGCTTTTATCAGTTTGTTTGCCATCATCAATGGTGTGCTGATTCAAATTATTATGGCTTCCCGGGTGCTCTATGGCATGGTTGCACAGAGGTCAGCTCCGGCAATTTTTGGACGGGTAAGCCCGCTGACGCACACGCCGCTTGTTGCTACGCTAATGGTGATGCTGGCAGTGATCGTATTTGCACTTTGGTTACCTGTTGTGCAGCTGGCAAAAATAACCAGTTTTATTATTTTATTGGTATTTTGTTTGATTAATTACGCTCTTTATCAACTGCATAATAACCCGGATTATTGTGATACGCACTGGTTACGAAGTTACCCTCGGCTCGCCTTGCTCCTCTGTTTGTTTTTGCTTTTTGCAGAAATTCTGGTTTAAGAATAGCGCTCTATTTTAAAGGGGTTTTTTAAAAGGTAGCTATACTGTGAACTATGTCAGGTTGCCTGCTCAAGGTCTTTGATAAGGGCTTGTAGAAATCGGGCAGCTTCACCGCCAGTCACCGAACGGTGATCAAAAGTGAAGGACAGCGGGATCATCCTATGCTGTGTAAGTTTATCTTCCTCCCCTCTGGCCATCATCACCTGTGGAAAGATACGACCGGCCCCCAAAATGGCGACAGTGGGAGGCACCACCACCGGGTTGGCATATTTACCCCCCATGCTGCCAAAATTGGATAACGTAATGGTGTTGCCGCGAAGTTCTTCCGGTGGGATTTTTCGGTTTTCAACCAGCGCCTCAACCAGCGATATTTTTTCCCTGAGTGTTTTTTCATCATAGGTTTCCACATTGCGGATCACCGGAACAAAGAGGCCATCTTTGGTATCCAATGCCAACCCCATGTGTACCTGCTTAATCAACCTGCGACCAATTGAGTGACTGTCGTACCAGCTATTGAGAGCAGGTTCCTCTTCACAGGCTTTAACCATCGCGCGAATTAATCGTACGGTTATATCGAACTGACCGGTCCACAGGGTAATATCGGCATCATCATTTATTGTGACCGCTACCACCTCTTCATGAGCTTGCGCCATAGATCTAGCCATGGCACGTCGCACCCCTTTGAGTGGTTTTAACCTGCCTACCTCACCGAAAATTTTTACAACACGCTCAACATCTGACGCTTTGATGGTGCCATCAGGTCCTGATGGTGTAACAATTGAAAGATCAATATCGTGTCTGCGAGCCAGCGCTCTTACCGCTGGAGTTGCCTTGATACCCACATGACCCTGTGAAACACTCTCGGCAGTCTCTTTTAGCACCTCTTCCTTCTGGCGAAGCTCACCCACCACTGAGCTTGATTCTTGATCTGCGGTTTTGAAATCAGCAGTTATTTTACTCTCTTTAATGGCCCCTAATTTTGCCTCTGCCGTTCTTTTTATCTCTTTGGCAGCGAACTCCAGCAGGGGGTCACCCGTGTGAATGATATCGCCAGCATCGCCATACAGTTTTACAATTTTTCCCGATTGAGGGCTGGGTATTTCAACAATCGCTTTAGCTGTTTCCATCGAAACAACAATTTGATCCGCCCCCACCTCATCACCCTCCTTGATAAACCACTCAACAATCTCAGCTTCGGGCAACCCTTCACCTAGATCTGGTAATTTAAAGAGACTCATTAGTACTCCATCACCGTGTTAACAGCATCAATAATTTGTTTAACGTTTGGCATGTAATATTCCTCCATCTTCAGCAACGGCATTATGGTGTCATAACCGGTCACTCGCTTGATCGGCGCCATTAAGGAGGTTAACC
>CAYYRK010000232.1:0-2689 GCA_964473915.1 uncultured Pseudomonadales bacterium | reverse complement strand
AATATTGTCGCTGCCGGGCTGGCTGATCGTTGTGAAATTCAGATCTCCTATGCCATCGGTGTGGCAGAGCCCACCTCTATCAGCATCAACACCTTTGGTACTGGAAAATTATCCGACAATGCTATTGCCGCGCTGGTTAGAGAACATTTTGACCTGCGCCCCAAAGGGCTTATGGAGATGCTTGATTTAAAACGCCCCATCTACCTTGCCACCGCAGCCTATGGCCACTTTGGCCGGGAAGAGGAAAATTTTACCTGGGAACGCACCGACAGGGCAGAAGCTCTCAGGTCAGCACTTTAATAGTCCCAGACAGGACACTAATATCCGCACAACTGCTTAACAGGAATTACAGATGAATCAAACCACGACAAGTCAGAATGAACCCTTAGATTACAAGGTAGCCGATATCAGTCTCGCAGACTGGGGGCGCAGAGAGATGCAGATCGCAGAAACCGAAATGCCTGCACTGATGGCACTCAGAGCAGAATATAGGCAACAACAACCGCTGAAGGATGCCCGCATTATCGGTTGCATCCACATGACCATTCAGACCGCCGTATTGATCGAAACTCTGCAGGACCTGGGGGCACAAGTACGCTGGTCCTCCTGCAATATTTTTTCCACCCAGGATCATGCCGCCGCTGCGATTGCGGCCAATGGTATACCTGTGTTTGCCTGGAAGGGCGAGACAGAGGAGGAGTATGAGTGGTGCCTCAAGCAAACTATTCTCAAGGATGGCAAAGTCTGGGATGCTAATATGATACTGGACGATGGTGGCGATCTGACTGCAGTCATCCACCAGGAGTTTCCCGAGATGCTCGATCATATTCATGGCATCACAGAGGAAACCACCACCGGAGTGCATCGGCTTCAAGAGATGCTGGACAAGGGTACCCTTAAAGTTCCGGCTATCAACGTTAATGACTCGGTGACCAAGTCTAAAAATGATAACAAATATGGCTGCCGCCACAGCCTGAATGATGCCATCAAGCGTGGCACCGATCATCTATTATCTGGCAAAAAAGCCCTGGTAATCGGTTACGGTGATGTCGGCAAGGGCTCCTCTCAATCTCTGCGCCAGGAGGGGATGATCGTTAGGATCAGCGAAATTGATCCTATCTGTGCGATGCAGGCCTGTATGGACGGTTTTGAAGTGGTTTCGCCCTATCTCAATGGGGAGAACCTGGGCACATTGGAAAGCATCGACCAAACGCTGCTGGGCAATACCGACCTGCTTGTCACCACCACCGGCAATGTTGATGTCTGCGATCACAACATGCTGCAGTGTCTTAAAAATGGCGCCGTTGTCTGCAATATTGGTCACTTCGACCATGAGATAGATACCGCCTTCATGCGTAAACAGTGGCGTTGGGAGGAGATCAAGCCACAGGTGCATAAGGTTTGTCGTAGCGAGGACGGTAGCGATTACCTCATCCTTCTTTCTGAGGGCCGACTGGTTAATCTTGGCAACGCAACCGGACACCCCTCCCGAGTTATGGACGGTTCTTTTGCTAACCAGGTTTTGGCGCAAATGCACCTGTTCAAACAAGCCTACGCGGCACAGGAGCAAGCAGCACAGCAACAGTTACTGCGGCTGGAAGTACTACCCAAGCAGCTTGATGAGGAGGTGGCTCGCCATATGGTTAGAGGCTTTTGTGGTACTATTACCAAGATGACCGATGAGCAGTCTGCCTATATCAACGTGCCAGTGAACGGCCCGTTCAAAAATGATTCTTACCGCTATTAATTAACTCTTTTTAAAGAGGTCTGCATGGGGGCAAAATAGCTCCTGTGCAGGGGCCGTGAAGAAAAACTTTATCCGTTAAAATGAGCAATCTGATGTCCAACAAGACTTTTAGTTATGAGTTCTTTCCGCCAAAAACAGAGGCTGGGGAGATAAAATTACGTGCTGTTTGGGAGGAGCTGCGGAAATGGAACGCAGAGTTTTTTTCAGTGACCTACGGCGCAGGCGGCTCCACCAGAGATAAAACCTACAGCACTGTTATGCACCTGAATAACGCAGGACTCGCCGTGGCACCGCACATATCCTTTGCCGGTAACGAACCGGACGAGGTGATGGAGCTGCTTGAGGAATACCGGGAAATGGGCATTAACAGGCTGGTAGCCTTGCGCGGCGATATCCCATCAGGTATGGGTTATGGGCAGCTGATTCACGCCAACGAAGTAGTGGCCATGATTCGTGAAAAAACGGGCGACCACTTTCACATTGAGGTCGCCGCCTACCCCGAAATGCATCCGCAGGCAGAAAATCTGGATAGGGATATCGCTTACCTCAAGAAAAAATTTGAGGCAGGTGCCAATAGCGCAATTACCCAGTATTTTTATAATGCCGATGCCTATTTTCACCTGATAGACCGGTGTGCTGCCATCGGTATCGACCAGCCCATTATTCCGGGAATTATGCCCATCACCAATTATAATAACCTGGCCCGTTTCTCAGATGCCTGCGGTGCAGAGATACCACGTTGGATTCGCAAAACGCTTGAGGCTTGTGGTGACGACACCGCTGCCATACTAGAGCTTGGCACGCAGGTGGTTACCCAATTATGCGAAAGATTGCTTGAGGGTGGAGCTCCGGGCTTGCACTTTTACACCATGAACCGCAGCGAGCCGGTGGTTACTATCTGCAAGAATCTGGGCATTAAGCCCGATGCCTGAAACACTGAGG
>CAYYRK010000231.1:0-2726 GCA_964473915.1 uncultured Pseudomonadales bacterium | reverse complement strand
ACAGTCTCCTGGGTGTTTGTCATGTTTATGTCACAATTTTCTGGTCAAATAGGATGATTGTGTCGATGGAGTTATAATCACAACATGACTTTAATAACAATTCTGATTGTTGATGACGAGGCATCCATACGTGATATGGTTGCCATGACATTGGAATTAAACGGTTATCACTGTCTTCAGGCGAGCAGTGCGCTTGACGCCCATTCCATCATACTGGAACAACACCCTGATCTGGTTCTGTTGGACTGGATGATGCCAGGTGTTAGCGGCGTGGAATTGGCCCGACGGTTAAGGCGTGATGCCGCAACCTGCAATATCCCCATTATCATGCTCACGGCAAAAGCTGAGGAGGCTGACAAGGTGGGTGGTTTGGATAGCGGCGTTGACGATTATATCACTAAGCCATTCTCAATCAGAGAGCTGATGGCGCGGATTAAAGCAGTGTTGCGCCGCTCGCAAAGTGGCACGGAGGAACAGGCCATTCAGTATAATGGCCTGGTACTTGAGCCGTTAGCAAAAATAGTGACGATTAATGGTAAACCGCTTAAGCTGGGCCCTACCGAATACCGGCTGTTACATTTTTTTATGTCGCACCCTGATCGTGCCCTTAGTCGAGAGCAGTTGCTGGATGCTGTTTGGGGAAGCGCTGTATATATTGACGATCGTACCGTAGACGTGCATATTCGTCGCTTGCGTAAAATATTGTCCACAGATCATTATGACAGTTATCTGCAAACTGTTCGTGGAACGGGCTACCGCTTTTCAACAAAATCGTAACAGGACAACTAAACCGCATTGATAGTTAACTCCTCCTCTGAAATACGCCATCTGCTATTTTTCCTATCCTGCGGCATCCTGGCCGGTTGGGTGTTTGATACGCTTGCCTGGCTATTGGTGTTGATTTTAAGTGGCTACGTTATCTGGAACCTGCGCCAGCTCACCCGCCTTCACGATTGGCTTAAGGATTCAAACCCGACCGATCCTCCCGCCAGTTATGGGCTTTGGGGCGCTGTGTTTGATGATATCTATACGCTGCAGCAAGATCAGTTTAAATATCGGGCAAAACTGAAAAAGGTGATTAAGCGGTTTCGTGATTCTACCTATGCACTGGCCGATGGATTTGTCATGCTTGATCGGGATGGGGTTCTGGACTGGTGGAATCCAGCTGCCGAAAGGCTGCTTGGCCTGCAAAGGCCAACAGATAACGGCCAGCTGATAACTAACCTGATTAGGGAACCTCGTTTTAAGGCGTATGTTAATCAGGGCCACTTCGAGAAACCTCTTGAGATGAGCAGCCCCGTCAATAATTGGGCCACACTGGAGTACCAGATTACCCGGTTTGGCAAAAAAGATGTTCTGGTCATCGTTCGTGATATAACAGAGTTCAAGCACCTGGAGCAGGTGAGAACCGATTTTATCGGTAATATCTCCCATGAGTTGCGCACCCCCCTGACTGTCATCAGTGGTTACCTGGAAACCATGGAGGTCAATAGCGAAACGCTCCCTCCGCCTTGGGTCAGGGCTGTTCAGCAAGCGCAAGTGCAGACCGAGCGTCTCAAGAGTCTGGTGCGTGACCTTCTGGTGCTGTCAAAAGTTGAAAGCCAAACCTCTTCTACCCAGCAGACACCAGTGGACATGCAGCAACTGTTGTTGGAGATACGCAGTGATCTTGAGCCCATTTTGAGTAAAAAAAAGCATCGTCTTGAGATTGTTGTCAACTCTGACTATCTGCTGGCTGGCGACAGAAGTGACTTTTATAATCTTGCCAGTAATCTTTTAGTGAACGCCTGTAACTACTCTCCAGAGGGTAGTCAGATACAGGCAAGCTGGTCCTGCGATGACACCGGAGGATACCTAGCCATCGTTGATAATGGTCAGGGTATTGATCCGATCGAATTGCCACGGATTACGGAACGGTTTTACCGTGTTGAGCGTGATCGTTCACGAGACAGCGGTGGAACCGGATTGGGTCTGTCGATCGTCAAGCATCTGCTGATCAATTATGGTGGCAACCTTAAAATAGAGAGTCAGCCAGGGGTCGGAAGCACCTTCACCTGCGAATTTCCACGTCAAAGATTACGAAAATTGGAATCTTCACCAACCAGCGTATGATTTTTTAGCCTGCTTCAGGCGCTGAAGGTGATCTTTTGGTGTTCAGAGATCTGATGCCAGAAACTATTTTCTTGCGTTATTGATCTGTCATGGTGGCTATAATATAGCCAGTAACGATGCTGCTTTCACTGACAGTTCTGTGGCCTATCATGCTCTCGCCAGTGTCCATAGGCCAATGACCACAAAACCGATGCCCGCGATGTAATTTAGATGTTTTTCGCTAATGTATTGGGAAATCAGCCCTCCTGCTAAAACGCCGATCGCACTAGCCACGATCAGTGCCAGGGAAGCACCAACAAATACTGTCCATTTGCTGACCTCTTTATCTGCTGCAAATAGCAGGGTCGCCAGCTGAGTTTTATCGCCAAGCTCTGCCACAAAGACTGCGGCAAATACGGTGAAAAGCACTTTGTATTCCATTTTATTAAGCCATAAGAATTCTTGATCTGTTGCTGTTTTGGTAATGTTTCGCACTAACCTGGAGCTGGCTAATAGTGCGGCGGTTGCTCATCGGCAGGGTCTATTGGGTCACCAATTTGTCCTCGAAAGTCCTGCATGCGCTCAATTAAAAGCTCACAGCTTTTTTGTAACCGGTTCAGTTGTCCCTGCTGAGA
>CAYYRK010000230.1:0-2733 GCA_964473915.1 uncultured Pseudomonadales bacterium | reverse complement strand
GGGTTCACATATCAACCTGGCCTGTGGATAAGTTTGTAGCGAAAGGTTAAGATAACTAACTTTCTTTTCACGTCAGTCAGAATGAGAATAAATGCTAGTGGTAAGCTCTGTTTGGAACCGGTGCACTGATCATCTGCAGTCAGAAATGACCGCTCAACAATTTAATACCTGGATTAGACCACTGCAGAGTGGGGAAAGCGATGGCCAGCTAAATATTTTAGCGCCAAATCGTTTTGTCCTTGACTGGGTTTCACAGCACTACTTGAAAAGAATCAAGGAGATTGTTAGTGAACTGGACAATGGAATATCCAGGGTAGAATTAACTATTGGTTCTCGGCATAAGGCTGAAAGTGGAAGCGCCGAGGTAAATCGGCAGAAGACTAAACGGGGGCCTAATCCACAAGGTTCGTCAAACAAAACACAACAGAGAAAACCAGCTGAGGGTGCGGGCAGGGGGAAAATAAAGCACCTGAGTGGCCTAAATAAAAACTTCACCTTCGATAGCTTTGTTGAGGGGAAGTCCAACCAACTGGCGCGAGCTGCTGTAATGCAGGTAGCTGACAACCCTGGAAATGCCTATAACCCGGTATTCATTTATGGGGCGACTGGTCTTGGGAAAACTCATCTAATGCATGCGATGGGTAATCATATGGTCAGTAAAAACCCAGATGCCAAGGTCGTTTACCTCAATTCAGAACGCTTTGTTGGCGATATGGTCAGGGCATTGCAGCTCAATTCCATTAATGAATTTAAGCAGTTTTATAGAACAGTCGATGCTCTATTGATAGATGATATACAGTTTTTTGCACGCAAGGAACGCTCACAAGAGGAGTTCTTTCATACCTTTAACGCGTTGCTTGACAGTGAGCAGCAGATGATTTTGACTTGTGACCGTTACCCGAAGGAGATAGAAGGTCTGGAAGAACGATTAAAATCCAGGTTTGGCTGGGGGTTGACTGTTGCCGTAGAGCCACCTGAACTGGAAACCCGAGTTGCAATTTTAATGAAGAAGGCTGAGCAATCAGAAATTCATCTGCCTAGAGACGCAGCTTTTTTTATTGCGCAAAAAATACGATCAAATGTAAGAGAGCTTGAAGGGGCACTAAAAAGAGTGATAGCAAGTGCTCACTTCATGGGGCGAGATATAAGCCTGGAATTAGTTAAAGAATCTTTAAAAGATCTGCTGGCACTACAGAATAAGCTGATCAGCATTGAAAACATTCAACGCATGGTCGTTGAATATTACAAAATAAAAATGGGTGACATGCTATCTAAACGACGTACCCGCTCCGTGGCCAGACCCAGGCAGGTTGCCATGGCTCTGGCCAAGGAGCTGACCAACCACAGCTTGCCGGAAATCGGTGATTCATTTGGTGGGCGCGATCACACCACAGTTCTGCATGCCTGCCGTAAAATCAAGGAGTTGGTTGAGATTGATTCAGATATTCGCGAGGATTACAAAAACCTTCTGCGGCTTCTAACGACCTGACAGAATACTGTTAAAATGGATCAATGAAATTAAAGTATTGAGGCCAAGATGATGAAGTTTACAATAACCAGAGAAGAGTTGATTGGTCCACTGGGTTTAGTGGCGGGAGTTGTCGAGCGACGACAGACCTTACCGGTGCTATCTAACGTGTTAATTATCGTAGATGGAGATCAATTATCACTAACAGGAACTGATCTGGAAGTTGAATTGATTGGCCGTATCACTTTGAAAGAGATGGGTCAATCTGGCGAGATAACCGTCCCGGCACGGAAGTTAGTGGATATTTGCAAAAACCTGCCAAGCCAGGTTAATTTAAATGTCCAGCTTATCGAAGAAAAACTTATCATTAAGGCAGGGCGAAGCCGCTTTACACTTTCGACACTCCCGGCAACCGATTTTCCGAGTGTTGATGAGGGCACGCAAAATTTAGAATTTTCAGTGTCTCAGCAGCTACTGCACCGTTTGATTGAGCGAACCAGTATAGCAATGGCGCAGCAGGATGTTCGTTATTACCTCAACGGAATGTTATTTGAAATCAATTCGGACAAATTCATCACAGTGGCCACAGACGGGCATCGACTAGCCTACTGCCACGCAGAAGCCAGCATTGATATAACCGGCCCCCAACAGGTAGTTGTCCCCAGAAAGGGTGTAATTGAACTGAACCGCCTTGTTGCTGCCGATATGGACGAGCCAGTTAACATTGTGCTGACGGCAAACCATATAAGGGCGACGACCGGCAACTGCACCTTCACCTCTAAGCTTGTGGACGGAAAATTCCCTGATTATCAAAATGTCATCCCAAAAAATAATACCAAACTAGTCACGATTGATCGCGAGGAGTTCAGACAGACCCTAAACAGAGCCGCAATACTTTCCAATGAAAAGTACCGCGGTGTCACACTTATTCTCGAGGAAAACATACTTAAAGTTTTGGCCAATAATCCGGAGCAGGAGAAAGCTGAAGAGTCTATCGACATCGTTTACGACGGGGGGGCACTTGAGGTTGGCTTTAATGTCAGTTATCTGCTAGATATATTATCAGTAATTAGCACCAAAAATGTTTTGTTATCGCTAGAGGATGCAAGCAGTAGTATATTGATTGAGCCAGAGAACAGCTCTGGTGATGCGCGTTATATTGTAATGCCCATGCGGCTATAAGCACTCTATTAACATTTTATTTATTTATAGCTTAGTGGAATTGCGAAAAATACACCTTCTTGAAACGTCAGGGCGAGGGATCC
>CAYYRK010000229.1:0-2777 GCA_964473915.1 uncultured Pseudomonadales bacterium | reverse complement strand
GTCATCAGGATTTAACCAACGGCAAGTTTGCCGCACTCCACTCAGCCATACCGCCCTGCATACGCACAATACGCAAAAAACCAGCTTTCATCAGAGTTTTACTGACAGCCCGGGAATGTTGACCCATCTTACATACTAGGATCAAAGGCTTCTCCTTATGACGGTCCAGCTCAGTCATGCGCGATGCCAGGCTGGTATAAGGTATGTTCAGGGCATCAACTATGTGTCCAGCGCTATACTCGGATTGATTCCTCAAATCCAGAACCACACCCTCTTCCCGGTTGATCAACTGAGTCGCCATTGCGATAGATACGCTCTTTCCCGAACGCCTGTTTTCTGTTACCAGCAGGGCCACCAGCAATACACCAAAGGCCGTCACCAGCAACAAATGATTACTTACAAACTCGAATGCCTGCTCCATTACCTGTCCCGGATACCCGTGCAAAAAAAGAGCCGGAAGTATACACTGCTATAAGGGATGACTGAACAGCTGCCGAAAAATAATCTGTGCCGCCATTTGGCCACAGTTCAGTGTTCTGGGTAAAATTCCTTTCCCCCATTTCAGGAGGGCGCTCAGCGCACTTTAACATGTCACAGACACCTAAACCCATAGCACTGGTCATTCTGGACGGCTGGGGATATAGCGACAGCACACACTACAACGCGATCGCAACTGCCAACACTCCCGTCTGGGACAGACTTTGGCACAATGCACCACACACACTAATTTCTGCATCAGGTGAAGATGTGGGCCTGCCACATGGCCAGATGGGCAACTCAGAGGTCGGCCACATGGTGATGGGCGCAGGCCGAGTGGTCCACCAGAATTACACCCGTATTTCCAACGCCATTGAAGACGGTTGTTTTTTTAGCAACCCAATACTGTGTTCAGCGGTCGACAAGACCATCAATACTGATAAATGCCTGCACATCTTCGGGCTCCTCTCTCCCGGTGGAGTGCACAGTCATGAGAAACATATTTTTGCCATGATCGACCTGGCGGTACAGCGCGGAGCAAAAAAAATCTACCTGCACGCCATGCTAGATGGCCGTGATACGCCACCGCGTAGTGCGATGAAATCCCTGCAAAGTGCAGAACTGAAATTTCAACAACTCGACTGCGGGCAGGTTGCCTCAGTAACAGGCCGCTATTATGCCATGGACAGAGACAACCGCTGGGAACGGGTTCAACAAGCTTACGATATGTACAGCTCTGGAGAAGCCCCCTTCAGAGCAAACACTGCAACAGCGGCATTAACGATGGCCTATGCACGGGAGGAAAACGACGAATTTGTCAAACCCACCCTGATAGCTAACCCTCAGGGTGAAACGATCCGTATCGAGAATGGTGACGCCGTTGTCTTTATGAACTTTAGGTCTGATCGGGCCAGAGAGATCACTCGCGCCTTCGTTGATGATGAGTTCGCTGGGTTTGAACGCACTACTCGGCCAAGGCTGAGTGACTTTGTGATGTTAACTGAATATGCGGCAGATATTGAAACCAGCTGCGCCTACCCCCCGACCGATCTGAAAAACTCGCTGGGGGCTTATCTTTCCGGTCTTGGGAAAAATCAACTACGCATTGCCGAGACTGAAAAATACGCCCATGTCACCTTTTTCTTTAGTGGTGGCCAGGAACAACCCTTTGCTGGAGAGGATCGTATACTGGTACCATCCCCCAATGTAGCCACCTACGATCTGCAACCAGAAATGAGCGCTGACGAGGTAACCGACAAGCTGGTGAGCGCCATTAAAAGTCAAACTTACGACCTTATCGTCTGTAATTTTGCTAACGGTGATATGGTCGGACATACCGGTAATTTTGATGCTGCAGTCAAAGCCGTGAACGTTCTCGACCAATGTCTTGGGCGGGTCATCCAGGCGCTGGATGAGATTAACGGGGAGTGTCTGATAACAGCAGATCATGGCAACGCTGAACAGATGCGCGACCCCCATTCCGGTCAGGCCCATACCGCCCACACCTGTGAGCTGGTGCCTCTGATCTATTTTAATCAAAGAGATTGCATGATGGAAAACAGGCAGGGAGGTTTGGCCGATATCGCACCCACACTGCTCTACCTGATGGGCCTGGATGAACCGGACGAGATGACGGGCGAGTCCATGGTCAGATTCCTCTGAATTTCAGCGCCACATGAAGCAACCCAGCGATAACACCTTCTGGCGAGCGCCAGCCAAAACCGGTCGCAGATGGTATGGCTACCTACTGGTGATAGCTTTTGTCACCACTACCGGTCACGCCTCCAGCAAAGACACGAGCACCGAACAGCAGCTTGAAACCCTGAACCAGGGTATCTCAAAGCTGGAGCAGTGGTTAAAAGGTGCCCAAACTAAAAGATCAGGACTCCAGACAGAGCTGCAACGATCGGAAAAGGAGGCCGGCAAGATTGCACAAAAAGTCAGGAAGATAGCAAAGAATATCAGAAAAACGCTCAACCGACTCGGCCAATTGAAAACCCAACGTGATCAACTACGCCTTGACCGGCTACGCCAGGAAAATTTATTGGCAAAACAGATACGGGCCAGCTATTACCTGGGAAGTCAGGAGTATATCAAGGTATTACTCAATCAGGAGCAGCCCGAGCGGCTGGCTCGCACACTGAAGTATTATGACTATTTTAATAGAGCCCGTACGCAGCAGATTGAAACACATAATAAAATTCTGGAGCAACTCAAGCTAAACCAGCTTGCTATCGAAACAGAAAACCAAACCCTGGCGAAAACCAACAAGGCGCTGTTGTCACAACAGAATCAGCTGA
>CAYYRK010000228.1:0-2871 GCA_964473915.1 uncultured Pseudomonadales bacterium | reverse complement strand
AACAGAAGGCATCTTGATGCCTTAAAGAACAATAACTATAATCACAGTCTGTATCAATTTTGGAGGATCAGTTTAATGCCGACCTATGATTATCATTGTGTTAATAATGGCCAGACAGTAGAAGTCAATCACCGCATGAGTGAAAAAATGTTAACCTGGGGTGAGCTTTGCGAGCGGGTGGGTATCGAGCCTGGCCAAACGCCTCTAGAGAGCGAAGTACAGCGACAGGCCACTGGTGGGCAGGTTGTCAAAAGTACCAGCCTTGGAAACTCCGATATGCCACCCTGTTCTGTTGGCGGCGGCTGCCCAAGTGGCGGTTGTGGTCTACATTAATAGAGTGCGCTCGATAGAATTTTATTCCCGCCCCCACTTCATTATGTGTCACTGCTATTAATAGCGGCTTGACTGCGCATACTCTATCCTGTCCAACTGAGGATTTTAGGTTAATGCCACCTTTTCCCTTCGATATTCTGGTTGTTCTGGGTGCTACTGCAACGGGGAAAACCCATCTTGCTGTTGAGCTGGCTAAAGAACTGTGTGGAGAGATTGTTTCTGCAGATTCCAGGCAGGTCTATCGCGGTATGGATATAGGTTCTGGCAAGGACCTTCATGAATATGGCGAGATACCCTATCATCTAATTGATATTGCAGACCCTGCAGAGGAGTATCATCTTTTCAATTACCAAAAGGATTGCTTCAAAACTATTGCCCAGATCAAAAGTCGTGGAAAGCTACCGATACTGACAGGCGGCACTGGCCTTTATATCGAATCTGTTCTGAGCGGTTATAAAATGGTCGAGGTTGGGGAAAATACCCGGCTGCGACTCGAACTGGATGCCCTGACCGACCACCAGTTGCAGGAAAGATTATTACGTTTGACCCCGCAACTGCATAACACGACCGATCTTATTGAGCGGGATCGTCTCTATCGAGCGATAGAGATAGCTGAAGCGCGCTCAGATTTAGCATCACAGCCAGAACCATACCCCGAACTGGTCACGCTCAATATTGGTATTGATTGGCAGCGCCATGAACTACAAAAAAGGATTGATTTCAGGCTGAAAGAGCGACTGAAATCTGGCATGATTGAAGAGGTGTCGGGGCTGCGCAGGGCGGGGGTAACTTATGAGTCGCTGGAACTTAAAGGGCTGGAATATCGATTCATAGCGCAATACCTCCAAGGCAAGATCAATTATAATGACATGAATCAAAAACTTTCTTCCGCCATCAAAAAATTCGCGAAACGACAGGGTACCTGGTTTAGACGTATGGAACGCAACGGGCATACCATTCACTGGGTGCCTGGCAATCAAAACCCGGTAGTTGCCTCAATTCAAATAATCAACCAGGTGATAAATGATCCTGAAAAACAGAGTTAACGGGAGTTATCCTCCGTTGCAAACTCTTTTATTTCTGTGCTCCTTAGCACAGTTTGGTCACTGATTGTTTCCCCAGCATTCATAATAACCCATGCTTTAAAAATGAGCGCATACTGGGCTAAGTAGTTATGAATTTGATATTTTTCAGGGGCGATGCCCTAATTTATTGCTACTGAACAACACCATCTTTTCATTTTTGGCTATACTCTAATCCGGGTTAAGAATAACCCATATCAAAATTTAACCAGTAAGTATCGAGGAGCTTGATACCTCTTCGACACAGTAAAGGTATGAGTCTCATGGTATTACCCGACCGCTTTTTGAGTGGCGAAGCTATTTTTTTCTTTGACGGCAATGAGGTCGTTAAGCAGATGCTTTACTCTGAATTTGAGGCGGTACTGGATGGTGTTGTTGGGATTCCTGAATTTTCCGGACGACATTATAAGGCCGCTTACATAGTCATTGAATCTGTTCTGAATGCGCATACCATTGTACTATTTGAAGTAACCTTCGATAAAAAGGGTCAGGTGCCAGATAGCTGGAATATTCCTCTGCGTAAATTGGCCAAAGAGGGCGTGAACGGCCCGGATTTTGGTGGCGGAACGATCAATATTATGACACGTCGGTCATGCACTGATTCCTACTACAAGCCTATGTTATGGGAGCCCCATAGCAAGCAGAAGGGGTGTTTGAGGCGCATCTATGATTTAGTCAAGGAGAACAGACTTGGGCTTTATAAGGGAGAGAGTCAAGGACGCAGGGGATCAGCGCGTTATGATAATACGCCCCTGAGAGATTTTCATGCGGACGGAGCAGAGCTGGTTAGTGATCAGCATAAAAATAGCGTCGAAAATATCCAATCCATGCTGAGCCACAAATACGAAAAGAAAATTGTCAGCTTGAAGGATGAACATCAAAAAGCCATCACAGATCTGGAACAGCAACACCGTGAACAAATTGAGATTGTTTCCGATAAATATCGGGCAAAGTTCGAGCGTGAACTTGACTGGGCTCGGGAAGAGTTTACAGGCGAGCTTGATGTTAAACAGTTGGAACTGCACTATAGCCAGGAAAACGAAAAGCAGCTACAACAGGAGGTTGAAAGGGCAGAGGCAAGTATTAGTGATGCCCAGGAGCAGTTTCTTAGTCAGCTTATGAAGGCGGGTATAGAGTTGACTGTGAGTCACCTTGGTAGTGGGAGCTATAATTTGGAATCTCATCAGGTCAAAGAATATCTGGAAAACCCCACCCGTTTCTGGGCTGCGCGACAAGGGGTAACTGAGATCCATTATGAGGCTTGGTATAACTATCAGCAGAATCCAGTTTGTCAGATGGGAGCGTCCACGGGTTGCCTGTGTGGCGTAAAATTGGAGCGAACTAACTGTGCAGCCGATTTTGTGATGGGTGAAAGTGATCTATGCGCAAAACATCGGCGTGCAAAGAACTAAAGAGTCGGGTAAGTTTGCGATTCATGAAGTATCCAGGTTAATAA
>CAYYRK010000227.1:0-3120 GCA_964473915.1 uncultured Pseudomonadales bacterium | reverse complement strand
GGGCTGGACCACACGGCGAGCCCCGCCTTATTAACAACTTGCAGTCTACAATCTGAACCCAGAGCCAATGTCTCCCCGAAGTTAGCAGTTCCTGTCTCCCATATAGGTTGATCATCCTCATCAAAAATGACCAAATTGCCATCTTTTTGAAAACACAGGGTACGCTGAAGGCTCTTATTGCCTTTATTCCAGGTATTACTTGCCCAGAGCGCCTTCCGCTTTTTCTTTTTTAGTGCCTTGGTATCATACATCACCAAGTTTCCGTCACCTTGCCAAACCAGTCTCACAACCCCGTTGTCTGCCAGCCATTTCTTTTCTGTAAAACATTGCCCCCGCGACAACGCCACTTGACTCTTTACTGTCAACTGAACCTTGTTCCGGGAAATAACTAAATTACCATCATCCAGCCGACACAGACTTTTTCCCCTACCTGCAGTACCAGAGCGCCACAGCGCCATTTGCCGGCCTCCTTTTTTGCTTGCGAGAAGCAGCGCGCCATTCTCCTGCCAGCGGAGAATAGCCTCATCATTTTCTACCAAAACAAAACTCTGATCGTTATTCAAACAACTGCCCAGCTCAAGTGCGGCAAGCGGCATGGGTACAATGGTAACAGCCAGGAAAACGATACAGCCCAACAGGTATGATATTTGAATTCTCAATTCCATATTAATTTACCTAATCTCGCAGAAGAGACAATAAAGCCCGCACACAAAAACCATGCCTGCCTCATCATGTAGAGTCAAGGCACGCAAGACTATTTACTTGAACACCCCCTTTTTTTGTACGCCTTTTGTCTTATCTGAATGCAGAACTATCTCCTATACAAAAAATCTTATAACACAGCATGCAACCTCTGCACTAAAAACGCACATTATACATAGAAAATACGCCCTGCCAATTGAGTACTGAATATACGCCGAGGACCGGTTTTGACTAAACCTCGTAGCTTATGTCGCCCATGATAGCTTGTGGTGAAGTTAAAAAGGATTTTTAGGTGCTCAGGTGCTTTACAGCGCTGGCGAATCTTTATCCGGGGATTCGGTGGGGTACATTAGTGCTATCTATAACCACTGCCATCTAGATATAATCAACTCCACTTTAGCCCGGATCTTAAGCCGCACTAACGATTAACAAAATGGACTCAAAAGGCACCAGCAAATGAATGATTCTTCCAATTACACGTGGTCGTTTGACTATTCATTACCATCCACAGATAACAAGTCTGCAGGACCAGAAGACAAATTCGCCTTTGATCTGTGCTTCGAGCACCCGCTCCCTGAAAATCTTGTTCTGACACGCAGCCAGAGAACAGGCAAGCAGGCCATATTAAAAGCCAATGTGCTTTTCGTCTTAAGGCATTGCCGTGAGTTTAAAACCATAGAAAATCACGTACAGCATATTTCATCTGAATTTACAGAGTTACGATTAAAACAGGATGAAATAAGACAAGTTCTATTAACCACCAAAAATGCAGGGCTACTGATATCACACCAGAAAATAGTCAACGAACTCGGCACACCCGCCGCTGAAACATCATCCAAAGACATTCCAACTATTTGTATTACCACCTGCGACCGACCCGACTCATTACAGCGGCTACTATTTTCCATACAAGCCCATAGCGATACCAATGAATCTTCCCTCTGCATTGTTATTGATGATTCACGTATAGAAAAAAACCGCTCTCAAAATGAGGCTATTGTCCAAAAAATCAGCCACTCACTTCCATTTAAAATAATATATTTTGGCTCTTCGCAACAAAAACACCTAAAAAATGCACTCACAACACTTCTGCCAGACTTATCCCATGAAATTGACTTCTTAATCGCCGATTACAGCTCGCGATCGACCATAACACCCGGCCGCAGTCGAAACCTGGCTTTACTGCTTTCAGTCGGAAAAAGAGTTTTAATCTTAGACGATGATATCCTATGCAACGCACTAAGCCCCCCTTATCTAGAAAGCGGTATAGAAATATCAAATAACGCCAGGGAAGCTGACTTCTTCGAAAACAAAAACGACTGGCCGAAACAACCACCTAAAGAAACAGGCAACCCACTATCACTACATCTCAGACACCTAGGCACTCCTCTTAATGAACTACTCGCTCAATTGGCTGAGCAAGAACAGCAGCTAGTACAACAGGGGATCAGTTGTACGAGAGTACTGGAAGGGATTAATGCGCAATCCAGAGTCCTGATCTCCGCCTGCGGCACGTTCGGTGACCCGGGAACTGCCAGCTGCGAGTGGATGTATTACTCAGCCAAAGCCACCAGAGAACGATTTTATTCAGATGAAACCAAATATCGCCAAACACAATTGAATCAAAACTTATGGCTGGGCCGTTCAACCTACCACTTGGACTCAGATGCTGTACTTATGTCACCCATTACCGGACTCGACAACCGTCACCTATTACCGCCATTTTTCCCTACCCACGGAAATGAAGACTACTTATTCGGTAAGATGACGCAGTTTCTCCACCCTGAGTCTTTAGTCCTGGATTTACCCTGGGCAGTCCCACACCTGCCGTTAAAACAGCGCAAAAGGAACCTGCAGGAAAAACAATTTCACGTCAACCCCGGATTTTTACGCCTAACAGGAGACTTTGTGCGCAACAACAAGGAGGCCCCCCTTTCTAGCGATGCCTCATCCAGACTAAAAATTCTCACATATCTTTTTGTAAATTTGGCCGCCACGCCAAAAAAACCACTCAATCATGCGCTCAAGCAACAGATTACCGAAATCAGAGCAACACGTTACAGCAGCCTATTCCAAGCACTGAAAGAGTCTCCCAACGCACCCGATTACTGGAAAAAAGACATTAAACAGGGCATAGCCACTTATCAATCTTCACTAACAGACCAGGAAGACCTCAAAATACCTGATGGTCCGAACGGTGCCATAAATGGCGTACTGCTCGATTATATGACAACCTCCTGGCGACAGTTCGGCAAGGCACTATTGGCATGGCCACAGATAAGGGAAGCCGCTGCAACTATTATCGACCAGGGGTTTCTGGAATAACCAACCCTCGCAAATTCAGGGAGAGCAACCATTAGCAGACACGGCATCATTCTTCACGACCACCTGCTGGTCAAGGGCGGTGCCGAAGATGTC
>CAYYRK010000226.1:0-3154 GCA_964473915.1 uncultured Pseudomonadales bacterium | reverse complement strand
CACATGGCGATAGTTTTTTTGGAAAACTCAATAAAGTAGTCGATTGTGTCAGGATTTTTCATTGCATCCCGGTTGACCGATTTTTTTAGATCAAAACCCAGTAAAATTTTCTTCACCGGAGTTTCCAGCTTTTTGCCGGTCATGGTGTAGGGTATCTCATCAACTTGAAATACCTCATCAGGCACATGGCGGCGGGTGAAGTTTTCCATCAAGCTGGTTTTGATTTTTTGTACAATATCATCATTCAGGGTGAGTCCCTCTCTAAGCTGCACAAACAGGGGCATAAAGTAGCTTCCGTTGCCCAGCTCCAGGCTAACGATGAGGCTATCCAATACCTCCTCAACCTGATCGACCCCACGGTAGACCTCGCTGGTGCCGATGCGAATACCACCTCGGTTCAGCGTTGAATCTGATCGACCGACAATCTCGACTGAGCCGCGTTCGGAGATGCTCATCCAGTCGCCGTGCCGCCAGTATCCGGGAAACATCTCAAAGTAACTTTCGATATAGCGTTTATCTCCTTCGTCATTCCAGAAATAGATGGGCATTGATGGCATGGGTTTGGTGATCACCATCTCGCCTACCTCGCCGATCACTGGGTTGCCGTTATCATCGAAGGCGTGTACATCCACCCCCAACTCACGACACTGGATCTCACCCGCATAAACAGGCAGTAATGGACAACTGCCGACGAAGGCAGAGACGATATCGGTACCACCACTGGCCGAGTAGAGCCAAACATCATTTTTGACCCGGTCGTAAATCCATTCAAACGCTTCAATGGGCAGGGGTGATCCGGTCGAGCCGATCGCCTGCAAATGTTCAAGGTTGTATTCTTTAGCAGGCTCAAACCCCGCTTTCATGCAGCCTATAAAGTAGGCCGCGCCACCCCCAAATACTGTAGCTTTGGCTTGTTCGGCGATAGACCACAGTTTGCCGATGCCACCAAAGGCGGGGTTGCCGTCATAAATAATGGCGGTGGCTTTGCACAACATGACACCAAAGATCATATTCCACATCACCCAGCCGGTGGTAGAGTACCAGAAGTACCGGTCACCCTCCTGTAGATTACCCAGCAGCCCTACATATTTGTAATTCTCAATCAGTACACCACCATGGGAGTGAGTAATCGCTTTGGGTATGCCGGTGGTCCCTGACGAATAAACAACCCAGAGCGGGTGGTCAAAGGGCAGCTGTTCAAATTTTATCTGAGTGGCACTGTTATCCAGCGCCTGCTCCCAGGTGATCATTTGGTCAACCGTTGCATCCTCCATAAAGCCCATATAGTCGAGCATAATGACTGTTTCGAGGGATTTTATTTCGGCTTTAACTTTTGCCACCTCAGCGACACGACTGAATTTTTTACCGTCATAGGAGTAACCATCGACACAAAATAGCACCTTGGGTGAGATCTGTTGAAAGCGATCAACCACACTGTCTGTGCCAAAATCTGGTGAGGCTGCGGACCAGACTGCGCCTATCGAACATGCGGCCAGAAAAGCAACCGCTGTTTCCGGAATGTTGGGCATGTAAGCGACTACGCGATCTCCCGGTTTAACGCCGATGGAGCGCAGGTAGGCGGCCATTTTAGCCACCTGCTCCTCCAAAACTGACCAGCTTATCTCTGTCAATGGGCGTGTTTCAGACTCAGCAATGATCGCTGGGTTATTATCGCTACGACTACGAAACACGTGCTCCGCATAGTTGAGTGTCGCACCATAAAACCACTTTGCCCCCGGCATTTTGTGGGAGTCCAACACCTGTTGGTAGGGTGTGCTGGATTGGACCTCATAGAACTGCCAGACTGATTCATAAAAATCTTCGATATGCTCCACTGACCACTGCCTGAGTGACTCATAGTCATCAAACTTAAGGTTTTTATTAGCCTCTAGCCACTTCATATAACGCACTATAACGGTGTTGCTCTTAAACGCTTCGGAGGGTTCCCAGAGTTTTTTTAGGTTGTTAGTCATGATTCTTCTCTTTGTTACGTTGCAGCTGCTTTGTACTAAAGTCATTTGGCGCGCAATTGGTCACCTGTTTCAACAAACTCCCCCCCCTTTACGTGCCTTTTTAAGTATTTAAAAGTCGGCCAGGGGGGGAGCTTCGAAGATTTTCAGAAAGCACGCAGCGGTATGCTTTTTTAGAGCCCCATCTGTCTGACGGCCAGGTCACGCATAATCTCTTCTGAGCCGCCGCCTATGGCAACAATTTTAACTTCTCGATAGATTCTTTCAATCAAATTGCCCCGCATATAAGCAGCCCCGCCCCAGATCTGCATCGCCTCACTGGCACAAAATTCGAGAGCCTTGGTGGCGGTAAATTTTAATTTACAAATTTCGGCTACCGGCATTTTACGCTCATTCATCAACCAGCAAACCTGATTGATAAAGGCTTCTGTTGAATCAACTTTTGCTGA
The DNA here is from genome assembly GCA_964473915.1 of uncultured Pseudomonadales bacterium. GTDB lineage: Bacteria > Pseudomonadota > Gammaproteobacteria > Pseudomonadales > IMCC2047 > CAYYRK01. Next base: position 735 of record CAYYRK010000226.1, on the reverse strand, counting down.
AATATCGGCAATTTTGTGACGAATGACCTGATGTTTGATAAGTGGCTTGCCGAAGGTTTCCCGTTCTTTGGCATAGGCGATGGATTCATTCAGGCAGACCTTCATCATCCCCAGTGCCTGCGCTGCCAGACCCAGGCGTTCTGTATTGAAGTTGTTCATAATGGAGATAAAACCTCTGTTTTCCTCACCCATTATGTTTTTTGCAGGAATTCGGCAGTTATCGAAGTAGAGGGTGGCTTGATCAGAGCACCACCAGCCCATCTTCTTTCCAAGTGGAGTCATGGTGAACCCTGGCGTATCTTTTTCCAGGAAGAATAAAGAGATACCACCCAGTCCAGCGCCACCGGTACGAGCCCCCACCACAAAGTACTGACTTTTTAGTGCGCCGGTAATAAAGGTTTTGGAACCATTTAGCACATAATCATCACCGTCACGAAGGGCGGTTGTTTGTAGGCTAGCCACATCTGAACCGCCACAGGGTTCGGTAATGGCCAGAGATGACCCTTTTCGCCCAGAGATGATCTCTGGCAGGGCTTTGGCTTTCATCTCTTCGCTACCCAGTTTGTCGATAATGCCCACGGATATGCTCCGGCCACTGACCCCGGCCAATATACCGTTAGCCCCACACTGGGCAAATTCGATACCGGCTTGTGCCCGCATAAAAGCATCGTCAAAGCCCAGCCCCCCATACTTTTCGCTAACACCAAAACCAAAAAAGCCCAGTGCGCCGATCTC
>CAYYRK010000225.1:1399-3179 GCA_964473915.1 uncultured Pseudomonadales bacterium | reverse complement strand
TAATGGGGGGAGTTTAGCTCCTCAAACTGAATTTATCGATTAATTAATGGGTTAAATTGTATTCGAAGACCTTCGCACGAGAGCCTGTTCAACTGAGGGTTCCAGGATAATCAGGTGGTCAAATTAACTATGCTGCTACAGCCTTGCCTAGAGAACTTAAAACCTCATTGTTAAGGTTGATTTTTTTATCACTTTTTATACGCCATGAATTTGACTTTTAGCCGTTTTCTAGTAAATTTATTAGTGATGCTGGATGTCAATGTTTTGACGTTTTTATTATACGCCCGGTGGAATGTAGCCACCTGGGTTGTCACAAAGGGAAAATTAAGTACTCATGCGACGTGAAATAAAGTTGTTGGTTATTGAAGAGGATGACCAGCGGCGCAGTGACCTGAAAACAATTCTGGATTTTCTTGGTAAATATAGCATAGTAGCGACCTCACAGGACTGGGAGCAGGCAGCCGGTGAGGGGTTTGCCTCCAGTCAGGAGGTGGTGGCAGTATTGTTGGGCAATGATCGTGATAGCTTTTCTCTGGCAACCACCTTGGCTGGTATTCATGCCTGGGATGAAGGTGTCCCGGTACTTTTGCTAGGTGATACACAGCTGCCTGATTCTATGGAAGCGGTTCTGCGCCGGCTGGTCATTGGTCATATTGCTGTGCCACTCAAACATGCCCCGTTGCTGGATCATCTGCACCGCGTTCAGGTTTACCGGGAACAGTACGAAATCATGTGTAACCGATCCAAAAATAGTGAGATAGAGCTATTTCGTAGTTTGGTGGGTAACAGTGGTAGCATTCGGGACGTACGCAAGCTAATGGCTCAGGTAGCAGATAAAGAGGTGAGTGTGCTGATTACCGGGGAAAGTGGGACAGGTAAAGAGGTGGTTGCCCGTAACCTGCATTACAACTCTGAGCGTAGAGGCAAACCCTTCGTACCTGTCAACTGTGGTGCTATTCCTGCCGAATTGTTAGAGAGTGAGCTTTTTGGCCATGAAAAAGGCGCCTTTACCGGTGCGATTAGCAGCAGACCGGGACGTTTTGAGATGGCTGAGGGTGGGACTTTGTTTCTTGATGAGATCGGAGACATGCCTTTGAATATGCAGGTCAAGATCCTTAGAGTATTGCAGGAACGGGTCTATGAACGAGTCGGTGGAACTCAGACCATGAAGACTGATGTCAGAGTGGTTGCCGCTACCCATAAAAATCTGGAGAAGATGATAGCACAGGGTGAATTTAGGGAGGATCTTTATTACCGGATCAATGTATTTCCCATAGAGATGCCGGCTTTAAAGGATCGTGCTGAAGATATTGCCCTGTTGATAACCGAGTTGATTAAACGCATGGAGGCGGAGGGTCGTGGTTCAGTAAGTTTCAGTCAGTCAGCTATCAACTCGCTCTGCCAGCATCCTTGGCCCGGTAATGTGCGTGAATTGGCTAACCTTATGGAAAGGTTGGCTATTACCCATCCAAACGCAGTGATTGGGGTGGCTGATCTGCCTGAAAAATTCCGTTACACCAATGGAGAGGAGCTGGCCTGCGAGCTGTTTTTTCCTGATGAGCCGCAACTGTTTGAAGCTGCGACTAGCGATGACCCGCAGAAACTGCGGCTGCCAACAGAGGGCATAGACCTTAAAGCCTATTTAACAGAGCTTGAAAAAGATCTTATTGAGCAAGCGCTGGATGAGACAGATGCTGTGGTAGCCAGGGCTGCTGAACGTTTGTGTATCAGGCGTACTACACTTGTCGAGAAGATGCGTAAATATGGCCTTGGTCGCTAA
>CAYYRK010000225.1:0-1299 GCA_964473915.1 uncultured Pseudomonadales bacterium | reverse complement strand
TGATTGCCAGGATAGTGTTAATATCACCAGAAAATAGATGGTATTGGCTGGAGCCTGCAGATTGAAATCAACGCTGATATGGATCATCATACCGATGATCGCCATCATGCATCCAAACGCAGTGCCTTTCATCAGGTTATTGTGGCGTTTTCGCATGGTATAAATAGCCTGCCATAAACTCCATAAAACCATGATGCCCAGCAAAGTGGTGGCTGGAAGACCAAATTCGACTGCAAACTGCAGATAATCATTGTGCGCATGATCATAAAATAGCTGTACGTCAGCCTCTTGAACAGCTGGGAATACGGTATAAAAACTACCGGCACCGGTACCGGTCAACGGATATTGTTTTATCAACTCCACTCCGTAAATGACGACCTCATCACGAGTTTCCTGATTGAAACTGGCCTGTTCGATGCGTGAAGTTACCTTATCGATGCCAAACCAGGCACCTAAAATAAAGATATCGATCACAAATAGGCTGATTATCAAAATGCTCAAGCCTTTGCTGCGATGCTTGAAGGAAAGCAGGGCAAATAAGCCGGTTACAGTCATCGCCGTAAAAAATGCGGCATTACCCATTCTCGAGTGTGACAATACCAGGCCAATTACCATTAAAGCTAAAGTGATTCGTACCACTGCTTTTCCCTGTATGAGTGTCGCAACAATATTACGGGCCAGGCTTTTGCTGGTGGTGGCACTATGACGAGGTAAGCTGGCGACTAAAAAGCCTATGCCCACTGACAGGGTGAGTAACAGAAAGTTTGCGAAATGATTTTTGTAGATAAAACTGCCTGTGGCAATGCTGCTGTTAGCCACCTCCAACACCCAGGATTTTTTATTGCCAGACAAAGCTTGCAGGCTCCCGTATACGGCCTGGAATGTGCCTGAACATATCATAATTAAGAGTAGATGTTTTAGCCTTTTTTCAGAGTCTACAAGAAAAATGGTCAATATTATCAGACACAGATAAGCGAGCCCCTTGTACAGGGCAACCCTGGATTGAGCAGGGTCTAGTGACAGGGTGGCCATCTCTGGTGAAAAATAAGAGTAGACGCTGGATAACATCGGGCTTAAATTGTAAAGCCATGCAGCAGGAAGGGGTATGGTCTGTACAAATACCCAACACTGCACGCTGGCAAAGATAAGCAGCAGTGGCTTATAGTGCGCACATCTTTGCCAGACGTTCTCGTTGTTTTTGGCAGCTAAAAACAGGTATGTGGCTAACAAAGCAAAGGCTGCAACCTCAATAATTGCCCATGCCCAGGGTCGATTTGAGCCTAACGGGATTGGAAGCCA
>CAYYRK010000224.1:0-3277 GCA_964473915.1 uncultured Pseudomonadales bacterium | reverse complement strand
TTCATCCTCTAATAGCCGATCGCTCTAACACTGGATATACTAACCCCACTAATCTAAAACTATAGCCCTATGAAAATGAAAAAAGCTCTCATTACGCTCTTCATAATTCTCCAAAACCAAACTGCTAACGCAGGGTTGCTTGATCTCTTCAAAAATGAGGAGGGGCACACCCACTGGCAATACGTTGCCAACTGGTCAAGCAGTATTTTAATACTGCTACTCTCTATCACCGCTATTAAACTGGTGTTTACCCTGAGGCGCGCTCATAAAGCAAACCTTGCCCTTAAAGCGATTCGTAACGATCTGGAGCTGCGTGTAGAGGAGCGTACAGCAACACTGAACGAGTCCAACCAGCTACTAAAAGACAGCAATCAAAGGCTGGAACACGAGATCGACCAGCATGAACAAACCACCGCTTTGCTACGTTCATCAGAGTCCTATATCCAGAATATTTTGAGTTCTATGCCACTGATGCTGATCGGCCTTAATGAAGCGGGCGAGATCACCCAGTGGAACCATTTTTCTGAAGACGTTTCTGGCATCAGCTCCAAAGATGCACTGGGCAAAAATCTCTGGGAAACCTATCCAACAATTACTGTTTCACCCAGCCAGGTCAGCAAAGCCCTTGAGGAAAATGAACCCAGGACCATCAAGCAAAGCCAGAGGGGCAGCTACTGTTTTAGCATTACCATCTATCCATTACAGGAGCAGATTAAACCTGGCGTAGTGATCCTGATTAGCGATGAAACAAAAAGGGTTCAGGCGGAAAACATGCTGGTTCAAAAAGATAAAATCTCATCCATGGGAGAGCTGGCATCCACCATGGCACACGATATCAACTTACCCCTGCAGGCTATTTTGCGGGATGTGCAAACTGCACGTAACCAGTTGGTAGATGATTCGAAAACCCACCTGCCTGATGGAGAAACCGGGGTCGCAAATCTGGATAAACTGCTGGCCGATGCCACCGATTATGGGCACCAGGCATCCGCCATTATTAGCAATCTTTTAGCATTTGCACGCACCGGAAGCGATGAAAAGCAACCGGCTGACATCTCAAAAATCATGGATCATACTCTAACACTAGCTACTGATATGTTATCTGCAGCTTCGTTAAAATTTCGAGATATTACGATTGAGCGTGATTATCAAGCCGATTTGCCAAAAACTCCCTGTTACGAATCAGAGTTGCAACAGGTATTTCTGAGCCTGTTACGTCATGCCTGCCATGCCCTGGGAGAGATCAACCGCGAGCAACGAACCCCCACCATTAAGATCCACATCTCAAAACATTATGATGCGATCTGGGTGAAAATTCAGCACAATGGTATTGGGCTTAGTAGCGCGGAACAACAGCATATATTTGAACCCTTTTTCGGCAATGACACAACCGATATGGAGTATGATGTTGGCAAACGCCTATCATTCTCTCATTTCATCATTACCGAACATCATCAGGGGCAGATGGCACTGACCTCAGACCCCAGTGTCGGCACAACATTCCATATGCAGATTCAAACCGAATAAATATACCGAGGCTGTTAACAGGCCTGCAAATTTACGACATATCCTGAACAAGCCTGGGCAGTCGTGTTGCTGGCAACTGGTAACACTTTTTATCCCCGGTTAAGGGGCACTCAAACCCGAGATAGCAGGCGGTAAGCTGTAGATCTTCAGGGTCCACTGAGTGACCATATAAACGATCACCAACAACAGGAAACCCCGTTTGTGCCAGGTGACGACGAATTTGGTGTTTACGGCCCGATTCAATCTCAACTTCCAGCAAAGAGCGATCCTTCTGCTCATCATACTCAAGCCTGCCCGCCCGGCTCAACGCTGAGCGACCATCAATATCAGAATTCATGGTGATTTTATTATTCGAAAACTTGCCGTGAACAATGACACGATAGCGTTTTTCTATGGTGTGATTCTGAAACTGTTTCGCCAATGCCGCCGCAACGGATTTGCTATGAGCCAACAGTATTAAACCTGTTGCAGCCCTGTCGAGCCGATGAACAATAAATGCTGGCCGTTGTGGTTTAAGGTGCTGTTCAACCCATCGGTACAGGGCACAGTGGTCTCCCCATTTTGAACCCTGAGATAACATGCCAAAGGGCTTAAACCAAACAGTGTATCCCCGCTCATCAGCGATAAGTTGCGCTACTGGGGGGACGCTAGAAAGGACCCGCTCGTCATAGTAGAAATGAAGCTCATCTCCAATATGAAGCGGTTTTTTTACCCGGCGTAATCGTTGCACATGCTTGTTGCGGACGATCCAGACCGCACCCTTGTGCATGGCTCGCTTTATCTGGCCATGAGAAAACCCCGACATCTGAGCCAGCAAGCCTATTGCAGACCTGCTGGCATCAGAAACAACCAGATGATATTCCTGTTGTTTACCTGGCACCAGAGTCAATCAACAACTAAACAGATGATATGACACACTACTAAACCCAGTAGCACGATCGGTAAAATACTTATTAGCCCACAATATCCAGCAGTTCAACATCAAATACCAATGCCGCGTGAGGGGGTATTGCAGCTCCGGCACCACGCTCACCATAAGCCAGTTCAGAGGGCACATACAGGCGCCATTTCGAACCTACAGACATAATTTGCAGTGCTTCTGTCCAGCCAGGAATCACAGCATTAAGGGGAAATTCAGCCGGTTCGCCTCGGTCATAGGAGCTATCAAAGACGTTACCATTGATAAGGGTACCCTTATAGTGGGTTCGCACTGTGGAGCTAACACCGGGAATATCACCCTCACCTGCGGTGAGAATTTCATACTGTAACCCGGATGGAGTAACCGTCACCTCCTCACGTTTGGAGTTCAAAAATAGGAACTGTTCGCCCTCCTCCGCCTGGCCTTTTTCACCCTCAGTTTGCTCGGCCTTCATCTGTTCAGCTATAGCTTGAAACGCCGCATCCATATCAGCATCAGATACGGGGCAAGGCTGCTCATTCAAAGAATCTGACAGACCCTCCATAACAGCCTCAACATTCAGTCCCAAAAAAGAGTTGGCCGATAATTGTTCGCCCATTTGGCGACCGATTCCGTAGCTAACCCGCTCCTCATTACTTTCGTATTTTTCTGACATTTCCACCCTCTCTTTGTGACGCATAAAAACTCGAGTGTAACACAGGCTGTATTGTTCGCAGAGGGGTATTTATCTTAGCCGCTCAAAACAGGGGAGAACAAGCGGCTATAACGAGGGGGCAAAATACCGCTAAACAGGCCGTCCAATGCTTTATCCTGGATCCCTCAGTTGACCGC
>CAYYRK010000223.1:0-3320 GCA_964473915.1 uncultured Pseudomonadales bacterium | reverse complement strand
TTGAACGGGATCCTTTCTCAAAATTGATAGATGCTTGTTTGGTTGCAGTGCAAAGGCCTCACAAGATTACTTTGGAACCCAGTTTTACGATCAGCCACACTTGGAATCGCCACAGCTTAGACAGGTCATGCATCCGTCCATCAGAATAACCGCCTGGGTATTACATTTTCCACACAGGCTCGCTCCCTTGGGATAGGCACTGGCCTGCTCGTTTACTTGGGTATTGGCCGCGCCCTGTACTGCTTCAAACTGGGCACGTTTTTCATCCATGATTTTTTGCTGATGCTCGCTGATGCTATCGTCCTTAATCATCCCGATCTTTTTCAGGTGATCATCCACGACCTCTCCAATTTCAGCAACCAGCGAGGGCATGTATTTGCCACCACGCTTGAAGTAGCCCCCTTTGGGGTCAAAGACTGAGCGCATCTCCTCTACCAGAAAGGTGATATCACCGCCCTTGCGAAATACGGCGGAAATAATTCTGGTCAGTGCAACAATCCACTGGAAATGATCCATATTTTTGGAGTTGATGAAAATCTCAAAGGGGCGGCGTTGCTCGTGCTCGGTCCCTGGGTTAAGAATAATATCATTAATGGTGATATACATCGCATGTTCTGAAGCGGGTGTTTTGATCTTATAGGTTGAGCCCATTAGCATCTCTGGGCGAGCAACACTTTCATGCATCTGTACGATATTATTCTCTTCTATGGCCTGTTTTAGACGGGCCTGTTCTTCCAGTTTTTCTGTCTCTGAAACAACTTTGTAATCTACTATTTTTTTATCAATCTTAATGGCCATGCTTTGGCTCCTGAAATAATGACTGTCAATTTTCTGAACGGCTATAGTCGGCCGTAGTAGCCCTCTTTGAGCGCATCAAAAAGATTGGCGGCAGTATGGGTTTCACCATCGTATTCCACTTCTTCGTTGCCTTTGACTTCAAGGACAGTGCCATCTTCGAGGGTAAACTGATAGGTGGTATTTTCCAGATCTTTTTCCTTGACCAGCACACCCTGGAAGACCTCCGGATTAAAACGAAAGGTTGTACAGCCCTTTAAGCCGCTTTCATAGGCATACATGTAGATATCTTTGAAATCTTCATAGGGAAAATCTGTGGGTATGTTCGCAGTTTTGGAAATGGAAGAATCGATCCATTTTTGGGCGGCGGCCTGGACATCAACATGCTGCCTTGGACTGACCTCATCAGCGGAAATAAAATAGTCCGGCAGTTGTTCTGCCTCATTATCGGACAAGGGGATGGCGTTGGGGTTAACCAGTGCCCGGTAAGCCAGTAGTTCGAAGGAGAACACATCCACCTTATCCTTGGTTTTACGCCCCTCCCGAATCACGTTGCGTGAATAATGGTGGGCAAAACTGGGTTCAATGCCGTTGCTGGCATTATTGGCCAGCGACAAGGCGATTGTTCCGGTCGGCGCGATTGAGGTATGGTGGGTAAAGCGGGCACCCTGCTGCGCCAGCTGGTCAACCAGTTCCGGGTTTTCTTTCGCTACCTGCTGTATATAACGGCTGTAGCGAGCATGAAGCACCTTGCCCGGCACCTGGTCCCCAACTTTGAGGCCATCTTTCTTCATTTCCGGGCGCTGCTGAAGCATCTCTGCGGTCACGCTGAATTTCTGCTCCATTATTGGCGCTGGCCCCTTCTCTTTTGAAAGCTCCAGAGCCACTTGCCAGCCGACCATCGCCATCTCTCGAGTTGCCTGCTCGGTAAAATCAAGGGATTTTTGATCGCCATAGCGCATACCCAGCATCGTTATTGTTGAACCCAGCCCCAAATAACCCATGCCGTGACGGCGTTTAAGCATGATCTCCTGGCGTTGCTGTTCCAGTGGCAGCCCGTTGATCTCTACAACGTTATCGAGCATGCGGGTAAAAATAGCGACAACACGACGGTATTCATCCCAATTAAAGCGCGCAGTTTCAGTAAAAGGGTCCAAAACAAAACGGGTCAGGTTGACAGAGCCCAACAGGCAGCTGCCGTAGGGGGGTAGTGGCTGTTCGCCACAGGGGTTGGTGGCGCGGATGTCTTCACAAAACCAATTGTTGTTCATCTCGTTGACTTTATCGATCAGGATAAAACCCGGCTCAGCAAAATCATAAGTGGATGACATGATCGCATCCCAGACCCGCTGGGCTTTCACCGTTTTAATAATACGGCAAGCCACCTCACCCTTGTTGTTGACGATATAACCCTGTGTGACCGGGGTATGTCGCCAGATAATTTGGCTAGCATCTTTTAAATCAAGTTCATCGCTCTCCTGCTCCTGTGGCGTCACAGGGAATGCCAAGGGCCAGTCAGCTTTGTTTTTAACCGCTTCGATAAACTCTTCGGTGATCAGAAGTGACAGGTTAAACTGGCGCAATCGGCCATTTTCCCTTTTAACCCGAATGAAATCGAGCACATCAGGATGCCCTACATCGAAGGTGGCCATCTGTGCGCCTCGTCGGCCACCCGCAGAGGAGACGGTAAAACACATCTTGTCGTAGATATCCATAAAGGACAGTGGCCCTGAAGTGTAAGCGCCAGCCCCGGTTACATAGGCTCCTTTGGGACGCAATGTGGAAAATTCATAGCCAATACCACAACCGGCCTTAAGAGTGAGGCCCGCCTCCACGTTTTTTTCCAGGATATCTGTCATAGAGTCTTTGATAATGGACGATACGGTGCAGTTGATCGTTGAGGTGGCTGGCTTGTGCTCTCTGGCGCCTGCATTTGAAATAATCCGACCGGCAGGAATGGCGCCTTTGCGCAGGGCCCACAAAAATTTACCATACCAATGCTCTTGCAGGTCGCTGGTCTCCTCAACTTCTGATAGTGCCTGGGCGACGCGTTGGTAAGTGGCGCTCATATCTCTGTCTATAGGATCACCGGTTTTGCTTTTAAGGCGATATTTTTTATCCCAGATGTCAATGGAGGCTTCCTGAAAGCTGATTTCAGTCGAGGTGTTGGAAGTTTCATTTTGTAGAGACACGCTCATAGTAAATCCCAGATAGTATTTTGTTATGGTGTGTTGGCTTGATGCCTTCGCCAGACCGGTTATTTAATGGCTAAGCCAAAGGCCTCAGGTACACTGATTTGGCTGATTAACCCGTTCAATCTTCCGTGCCATATCACTTTTAATGACTCAGATTCGCCTGTAAGTATCAAGGCGTCATCATTATAAAACACTACATATAGTGCCTTGTTCGTAAATATTAACAAAATATGGGGTATTGTCCAATATCTTTCTAGGATGTTTTTATGCGGTACCGTTGCCGGAAAATTATAAGTTTATAGCCGTTGCTGGGTTGATTGAAAAATATCA
>CAYYRK010000222.1:0-3350 GCA_964473915.1 uncultured Pseudomonadales bacterium | reverse complement strand
ACCGGCCAAGGCCGTTAAGGGAGGCGAATTATAGCCCCATTAGCATCGGTGTCAACAATTAAAATCTCTTTATTCACAACCCAGCCTTAAAGGATCAGTTAGACAAGCTTTACACGCGCAATACTCTTTTTCCCAGCCTGTATGACTCGGGTTTCGCCCAGCGCCAGCTTAAACCTTTGATCTTCGGGCTGTCCATCCACGTAAACCGCCCCACGCCGCAAAACATCTCGCGCCGCGTTACTGTTTTTAACCAAACCAGCCAACCTTAATACGGCCGCGATAGGTAGTTCTGGCTGCCCATCTGCCGTAATCACCACCTCAGGCACATCATCCGGGATCTCCCCATGCTGCAGTACATTCCCTGCACCTTTATACGCAGTAGCTGCCGCGGCAGTACCATGAAATCTCTCCACCAGCTCTTCAGCCAATAACTTTTTCGCTCCCTGCGGATTTTCACCCTGCTCAACCCTATCCCGAAGCAGATTAATCTCTTCAACTGGCTTGAAACTGAGCAACTCAAAATAACGCCAAAGAAGTTTGTCCGGTACAGTCAGGACCTTACGGTACATCTCACCTGGCAAATCGTTCACCCCAATATAGTTACCCAGTGATTTGGACATTTTATGCACACCATCCAACCCCTCAAGAAGCGGCATGGTCAGAACAACTTGTGGTTTCTGCCCATAATGCCGCTGTAGTTCACGGCCAACCAACAGATTGAATTTCTGGTCGGTCCCGCCAAGCTCAACATCAGCTTCAAGAGCGACTGAGTCGTAACCCTGGACCAGCGGATAAAGAAACTCATGGATACTAATCGACTGTCCTGATTTATAGCGCTTACTGAAGTCATCGCGCTCCAGCATCCTGGCCACTGTCTGCTGCGCTGCCAACTGAATAAATTCAGCCGGGGTCATTTTGTTCATCCACTCTGAGTTAAAGGCTATGGTGGTTTTATCCCTGTCAAGAATCTTGAACACCTGCTCCTGATAGGTCTCGGCATTCTTCAACACCTCTTTTTGAGTAAGCGGTTTACGGGTAATATTCTTACCCGTTGGGTCGCCAATCATCCCGGTAAAATCACCGATCAGAAAAATCACCTCATGTCCCAGCTCCTGAAATTGACGTAATTTATTAATCAGCACGGTGTGTCCAAGGTGCAAGTCCGGTGCTGTGGGATCAAAACCCGCCTTAATCCGCAGCTTTTTGCCGCTTTCCAGCTTGGAAACCAATTCATCCTCTACCAATATTTCATCACTACCGCGTCTGATAATCTCCAGCGTCTGCGCCACACAAGTCATAGCAAATAAAACCTTTTTCAAGTAAAAAGAAAACTAAAAGCACCCTCCATCTACAACCAGGGCTGTAAAACGACCGAGAATTACCCTGGCAAATGCAGCTGGGCGCGAAAAAGGTGTGCATAATGAATTTTCAAAACTCACTGCTACCTTATATTGGCAAGAAGAGTTTTTTCAAATTTTCCAGGTGCATCAAGCACGTTGTGCAGACTTTCATAATCCAACCGCATTCCCTAAGATTATATCACCCACAATCCGGGAAAACGATCAATCTACAACCATCACTTGAGACATAGCAGGCTCATATGATTGACCTGCTCAGCAGCAGTAGCCAAAAGGCTTCGTACTGACAGGCTGAAACAGACTCAGCTCCCAGAAAGAGGTCGAAGTTCAAAACCCAACATGAGATACCTTATTTATGAAAACCATATCGTGCCTCCCACACTAAGATCCAAGCATTGATCTCACAAAGGCTAAACCGTCACACCCCTGTTACAATAAATTGTCTGTCATGGTTAGAAACTATTATCATTTTAGGCTAAACTTTCCCGTACACTCGCTACTTATTAATCATCGGTTTCGGTCTATTTTTTTATGTTTAGGCAATATCCTAAAAATCATATCATTCTTATGTCAGTCTCAATGCTGATGTTAGGGGTTTTGCTTCTGACCACCCCCTCTGAAAAAGCTTCCGCAAAAAAGGATATTTTCTCTCTAGCCTTGCCTTCTGAGAGTCCTGAGCCATGGGAAGCTATCGAAGCAAAATCCACTCCAGGGGCGACGCCACCGGCGCAACCAACACCCTCTCCCCCTCCCGAACACTGGCAGCATATAGATGTACACTCTGGGGATAATCTTAGCACCCTGTTTCAGCGCATGGGCCTGAGCCCCAGAGATGTATATGAGATCTCCCAAGCTGATCTAAAACAGCAGAATTCCAGTTTGAAAAAACTGTTCCCCGGCGAACAGTTAAATTTTGTCATTAAAGAGGGTCGCCTAAGGAAATTGCGGCGGATCAAAAACCCGCTAGAAACGGTAGAATTCATCCACGAAGGCGATGATTATCGAAGCAGCAGGGTGATTCGTGAGCCTGAAATAAACCACCGATTTGTAACAACCACGTTGCAAAGCTCCCTGTTTCTTGCCGGACAAAAGGCGGGGCTTTCACAAAAGTTGATCATGGAGCTGGCTAATATTTTTGGCGGGGTCATCGATTTCGTTTATGACCCTCGCAAAGGGGACAGCTTCAGCCTGCTTTTTGAAGAGAGATTTATCGATGGCAAGAGATTAGGCAGCGGCAGAATATTAGCGGCACAATTCACTAATCAAAACGAGACATATTCAGCTCTTCTCTATACAGATTCCGAAGGCGAGCCAGGGTACTACTCGCCTGAGGGCGTCAGTATGCGCAAAACATTCCTCAGAGCACCACTGGACTTTACCCGCATCAGCTCAGGATTTAACCTGAAACGCAGACACCCCATTCATAAGAGCATCCGCGCACATCGAGGTATCGACTATGCGGCACCCACTGGCACCCCTGTTTTTGCAGCGGGCGATGGTCGAGTCACAGCCTCTGGATACAGCAAGGCCAACGGTAAGTACGTTTTTATTCAGCATGGCGAGCAGTATATTACCAAGTACCTGCACCTACACAAACGTTTTGTTAAAAAGGGGCAAAGAGTCAAGCAGCAGCAGGTCATTGGTCAAGTCGGGGCGACCGGTTATGCGACCGGGCCACATCTTCATTATGAATTTTTGGTCAGTGGCGTACACCGTAACCCTCGCACCATATTCAATAAACTACCCAAGGCAAAATCAATTGCCCTAGCGGAAATAACGCGCTTCAGAAAATCTATCCGGCCCCTACTAGCCCAGCTTGATCAAGAGGTGCTGCTCGCCTCAAACGAATAAAACTGCTATCTTGCGACAGACCCTTTGGTGCCAGCAACAACTCTCTTCATCAGCTATCAAACAGGCAGAGACCTTTGCACGAGAGGTGATTTTGGTTCCAGGCAAGGCAAAAACGCGCGCAAAGAGGGAGTTTACAGTTGT
>CAYYRK010000221.1:0-3361 GCA_964473915.1 uncultured Pseudomonadales bacterium | reverse complement strand
ACCAAAGCTGATTATCTGGCTGAAATTTATGAAGAAAATCCAGATATCCACCCGGCTGATCTGAATGCAGAATCTCTCTGCCAATATCTTGATTCCCAGCAGATCACCCTTCGACCCAACGACCACCTGCTGGGTGGGATTTGCAGTGACACGCATGGGATTCATTTTGACCCGCTGGGCTATCCGCGGACAACGCAGGTACGTTGCCAGGAGAAAGCGGGTAACGAGAGGGTCATTGCCTGGGAAGGCGACAAGAAGGTGGTCTTTAGCGAAAAAAAATTCAAGCGGCTCGAAAAGTTTGCTCAAAAATTGAATACGGTATTCAAGGTCAAGGGCGAATTTACCGAAGATGAGTTCAACATGTATTACTGCCCACAGCCTGGCCGTTATTTTGAGCCGGTAGGGAGTGCTGGGCTGCGCGCCAATCCTGACCACGCCTGGTATCTGCCGCTGGGTTTGGGCCGAATAAAAGAGCTCAAGCAAAAACGGATGGAACAGTTCGAACTGGAACTGAACATGGATGGTACCAGCGCAGAGCGCAAGGCTGAACTGGAAGATCACATTATCAACTCCAAAGGGGCCTGCCGACGTGATGCGCAATATCCACAAGTCCTCAAAGCGGTGGAATTTGCGCTGTTTAACGGACAGGATCCTGATCCCGAGTTCTCCTGGGTGAAATCAGTTGAAACCAGTAATCCCAGTGAGGTCAAAGATTTTGAAGAGTTCTATGCCGCCTGGCTGAAGCAGTGGGTTGTCAGAACCGAGGTCACGTTCCGTAACCGCGTCTACGAGAAACTGGGGCAAATCATGCGCCGACCATTCCTTAGCGCGCTATACAAGGGCTGTCTAGAAACGGGTCTGGGTGTCATGAACTACCTCATGCCGCGTTACAGCTTCCAGAGCATCGTCGGTATGGTTGATACCATCGACAGCCTGGCAGCGGTTAACCAACTGGTGTTTATAGATAAGAAATACACCATGGTTTTACTCGCAGATAAATGAGCCTCACAAAAATTCATCATGGCGTTTTGGACCTCCCTTGGCATCGTAGGCACCCGGCAATGTCTGAAATAGATAGGGTAGGTGTTTATGACTTTCAAACGGTATACAGAAGAATTTAGAGGCGAAGCAAAGCGGTATGACTCAACAAGAGACTGCTGAGAGAGTTAGCCAAAGTGGAATTCGTGTTATGTCATCTAACGGTGATGGCGGGTATCAATCGGAGGGTTGCCGGAGAAAGGGGTATGGCGACCAATCGATGTCTGGTTTTGGCATTGGTTTTATCCAACGATGTGGTTGGATAGGATGCGCTGAATCTGGAAGTAGGTGTGTTAGGGAGTAGTATTTATATAGGGAAGATTTGACTAATACAAGAACAAGAGGTAATTGATCGATTTAAAAAGCAACTGGAGGAATTCATGATAATACTAAAAAATAGAGTAAAGTGGGTTGGAGGGGCTGTGGCTGGAATGATGCTGTCCTCAGCACCGTTATTTGCAGACAGCAGTGTTTCATTTTCGGGTTTGATCCGTCAGGAGATGGCCTTTAGTATAAGTACACAGCAAAACCCCTATCCTCAGCAGGGCCAGGTTTATAACGATAAGCCTGTGATAAGTACTTTCGGTGATACCCGTATCCGTCCGGATTATACTCAGGATAATGACTGGAACCTGATGGCAACCCGGATAGAAATTGATATGAACGCCCAGCTGTCCAATGACTGGACCGCCTTTGTCAGGTTGCGGGGTTTTTTTGATAACAATATCTACAAAGATTATGAAGACCCCAACCATTTTGAAACAGGTTTCTGGGGAGATTGCGGCAGTGCTGTTGAGATCTGTGATGAAAATTACATGGTTGACCTGCCTGCGGCTTATCTGGACTATTCCCACGGGCCGTTCTGGCTCCGGATCGGTAACCAGCAGATCGCTCTGGGCGAGTCGCTCTTTTTCCGGGTGCTTGATGTTGCCAATGGGCTGGATCTACGGCGCCACTCTTTTCTGGACTGGGCTTCGGAAGAGTATGCCGATGAACGGGTTGCGGCTCCGGGGATAAGAGGTAGCGTACGTTTTGCGGACAACTGGGAGCTAGACGGCATTGTGCAGCTGTTCAGCCCCACAATCTTCAGTGCTGAGAATACTCCCTACGACTTGGTAACAAGCCAATTCGCGCTAAATCATACCGATGGATTTGATGATGTCCGTGGTGATCTGACAGTGGGGCTTCGGTTAAAGGGTCAGCTCACCGATGCGCTTCATGTGCAGCTTCTCGCGATTAACCGGCGTAATCCGGATGGAGTGATAAGCTGGACTGAGATGGGGGGGAACGCTATTACTGACAGTATACCCGGGATTGGCCCCCTGATTGCGCAGACACCATTCGAGCCGTTTCAGGGTGGGCAGGGTGCCTATAGTGCGACTGGATTTCACGAGTATGGCCACTTATCATATTTGTCTGGTACAGGAGTTGTAGATACGGCGTTCCGGGATTTCCCTGCTGCTGTTGCGCTAGTTTCAATTGACCCTGATGGCCCAGGGCCTGCCCTTAGCCTGGCTGATACGCTCGGTCTTGTGCCGGATCCCAATGGTGGTTTTATTATCGATAATGAGCTGACGGCAAGCATGATTCTGGATGCGTTTTTTCTTCCGCCCGAGGCAGGAGGGGCTTTTGGTAATATGCGTGGTCATATCAAACGTACCTATCCCTGGGAAAACGTTTTTGGTTTCGGAATTAACTACATGATTACCGCTGAGCAGGGTTCATTTTTGGATCAGATGATGCTGCGATTTGAGGCAACCTATACGCCGGACAAAAAGTTTACAGGTTCAGCCTTAGAGAAAAACGGGGTTGAGGCCGATGAGTTTGCAGCGGCCTTTGTCGTCGAAAAGTATCACCGTTTTTCAGATGCCTTTCCGGCAACTTACATGGTTCTGCAGTGGTTACATAAGAGTGAGAGTGATATGTTTGGTCGGCACCTGAGCGGCTACAACTCGACTTCAAACACGATGCCGAAGGGCCGCGCTGACTTTGATGCGGTTGCCTTCGCACTGCAGCAGCCCTCCAAAACTCTGATGTGGCGTTTTGATCTGTCGATACTTTATGATATTGAGGGTGGTCACTATATTCAGCCCGGGGTGCGTTTCAAGCCCAATGGTAACTGGACGATCGAGGGCTATGGTAACTTCTTTGATGGTGGCCCCGAAGATATGATGTACAGTTTAGAGTGGGCGGATGAGATAGGCGTAAGAATTGGCTATCAGTTTTGATAATGGAGGTTGAATCTACAGCAGAGCCATTGCAGATAGCTCCATAATAAAAAGCCGGCCTCAGGGTCGGCTTTTTTGTGTAGGATAATTCTAAA
>CAYYRK010000220.1:0-3366 GCA_964473915.1 uncultured Pseudomonadales bacterium | reverse complement strand
CAAACATGACAACGTCTACAGGATAGGTCCGTCCAAAATGGCCAATGGCGTATTGAATATGCACAAAGGAACAGTTTTGACTAAACCCTATCTGGGAATTTTGGAGATTAATATAGGTTGATTAAGACGTAGCATTTAGGCAGAATGCTCGCCTCAATATAAGATAGTTAATAAAAAGGAGTAATCACTACCGATGGCGAAAGAAGAACAAATAGAGATGGAAGGTGAAGTTATCGACACCCTGCCCAATACCATGTTCCGAGTAAAACTGGAAAATGGCCATGTAGTGACTGCGCATATATCTGGAAAGATGCGCAAAAACTATATTCGTATTCTTACCGGTGACAAGGTGACAGTAGAGATGACACCCTATGACCTAAGCAAGGGTCGCATCACCTACAGAGCGCGCTAACTCACTGTCGTCAGTGCGCGGCCACTGTTTCAGGAGAATAGATCTGAACCAGCAACTGGCCGTCTTCAACTGACACATTAACCGTCCCGCCTTTTTCCGCAAGCTCACCAAACAAGATAGCCTCTGCCAGGGGTTTTTTTAGTTTATCGTGAATCAAACGAGCCATGGGACGGGCACCCATCTTGTCATCATAACCATTCTCAGCCAACCAGCACCGAGCATCCTCGTCCACTTCAATCTGGACTTTTTTGTCATCCAGCTGTGCCTGTAACTCCGTCAGAAATTTATCAACCACACTCTCAATGACACGAACATCCAGTGAATTAAACTGAATAATTCCATCCAGCCTGTTACGAAACTCCGGAGCAAATGTTTTTTTGACCTCCTCCATACCATCAGTACTGTGATCCTGTGTGGAAAAACCGATGGAGCTGCGGCCAATAACCTGGCCACCCGCATTGGTGGTCATAATAAGAACCACATTTCTAAAATCTGCTTTTCGCCCATTATTATCGGTAAGCACACCATGATCCATCACTTGAAGTAACAGGTTAAAAACTTCCGGATGAGCCTTTTCGATCTCATCCAACAGTAATACACAATGCGGTTGTTTGGTGATAGCCTCGGTCAATAATCCACCCTGATCAAAGCCAACATAGCCGGGCGGAGCACCTATCAATCGGGACACCGTATGCCGCTCCATATATTCAGACATATCAAAACGGATCAGATCAATACCCATCACTTTAGCCAGCTGACGACTCAACTCAGTCTTACCTACACCTGTGGGGCCAGCAAAGAGGAACGAACCGATCGGTTTTTCCTCAACCTTCAGCCCTGCCCGCGATAATTTAATGGCGGCGCCAATCTCATGGATCGCATCATCCTGGCCAAAAACCACCATTTTCAGGTCACGCTCCAGGTTTTTTAGCTGAGCTTTATCTGAGACAGATACAGTTTCGGCGGGTATCCGTGCAATTTTCGCTACTATCGCTTCAACATCAGCAGTCCCGATTACTTTTTTACGCTTGTTTTTAGGCTTGAGCTGCTGATACGCTCCAGCCTCATCAATGACATCTATGGCTTTGTCCGGCATATGCCGGTCATTAATATACCGATCAGCCAGCTTTGCAGCGGTACGCAACGAATTGTCGGTATAACGGATATGATGGTGCGCTTCGAAACGTGATTTAAGCCCTTTGAGAATCTTGTAGGTATCATCAACATCTGGCTCATTGACATCAACCTTCTGAAAACGTCTGGCCAGCGCCCGGTCTTTTTCAAAGATGCCACGGAACTCCTGATACGTTGTCGAGCCAATACAGCGAATAGCGCCTGAATTCAATGCAGGCTTCATCAGGTTAGAGGCATCCATAACGCCGCCAGATGCTGCCCCGGCGCCGATAATACTATGAATTTCATCGATAAATAAAATGGCATGATCCTGACTCTGAAGCTCAGCCAGCACCGCCTTGAAACGTTTTTCAAAATCACCACGGTATTTTGTACCGGCCAGCAATGCCCCCAGATCCAGGGAGTAGACGACACCATCCTTGATCACATCAGGCACCTCTTGCTTCACAATCTGTCGAGCAAGCCCTTCGGCAATAGCTGTTTTACCCACACCGCTCTCACCAACAAGCAGAGGATTATTTTTGCGCCGACGCGATAAAATTTGTATCACTCGGCTAACTTCACTCTCCCGCCCAACCAAAGGATCAATCAGCCCGAGTTTTGCCTGTTCGTTCAAGTTAACGGCATAGCTCTCCAACGGGCTCTTGGCAGGAGCCTCCACTGCAGGATCTGAATCACTTTGTTCATGCTCCACACCATCGGGATTATTTTCTTCGCCGATCTTGGAGATGCCGTGGGCAATATAGTTAACAATGTCGATTCGACCGATATTTTGCTTTTTAAGCAGATGTACGGCCTGACTTTCTGGCTCACTAAAAATGGCGACCAACACATTGGCACCGGTCACCTCCTTTTTACCAGAGGATTGCACATGGAATACAGCCCGCTGCAGAACTCGCTGGAAGCCCAGCGTAGGCTGTGTTTCGGAACTTGAATTGGCATCAGGAATCACGGGGGTGGTCGCCCCCACAAATTCATCCAGATCGTTACGAAGAACGGTCAAATCAACACCACAGGCCTTAAGCACCATAACAGCAAATACGTTATCCAGTAACGCAAGCAATAGATGCTCGATGGTCATATACTCATGCCGCTTACTGCGGGCATTCTTAAACGCTATATTTATAGTGATTTCAAGGTCTTTACTTAACATAGACACTTCCTGGAAAAGTTTCAGTCAGCACTGTCAATGCCGCACAATAACGGGTGTTCATTATCACTGGAAAATTGATTTACCTGCACCACCTTGGTCTCAGCGATATCTCGAGTGTAGGTGCCACAAACTGCTTTTCCCTGGGCATGAACTGTCAACATAACCTGGGTTGCTTGCTCCCGCTTCATATTAAAAAATATCTCCAATATCTGCACCACAAACTCCATCGGAGTATAGTCATCGTTATAAAGAACCACCCTGTACATGGGCGGCGGTCTGAGCTTTGGTTTAACATGCTCAACGACCAAGCCGTCATTCCCACTTTGATCTTCCTGATTCAAGGTTAGTTCAATCTTACTTGCTTTACTCATATTTCTGGCCACAGAGAGTTTTCTTTGGATCAAATTGTAATAATCTTGTGATAATAGATTGAGACTGTAAAGTATAATTTCAATGGCTAAGCAACGAATCATTCTGCAAAATCAACCACGCCGAACTCATCCCAGGCTTGCTTACACCTGTTTTTTTAAAAGCATCTGCAGCAAACTTCACGATATTACCCATTTAAAGACTTTTGCACGAGAGCCATTTTGGCTCCAGACAAAGCAAAAAAGCGCACAGCGAGAAGAGGACCGCATGTATGCAGAAGGTAGAGCGATGCAGCATG
>CAYYRK010000219.1:0-3378 GCA_964473915.1 uncultured Pseudomonadales bacterium | reverse complement strand
CAGCGGTGACCGACCCCCGCTAAAAAGGGGCTACCTCTGGCCGGAGTTGAATCTGCAATACCAATGCAGATCCACCCTGGCCATACGGGTGGCAAATTGGTGCTAACGCCGCCAACATAGGCCTAGCAGTAGCGAGAGCCCATGCTCATTACGCATGGGCTATTGTACTTGGTTTTGTTATACGCATGTTTCATTTAGCTAATACGAGTATTAAGACTACGAAGCCTAAACCAACAACCATAACAGCAGCTAAGCCGGAATCTATAGATTTAGCCGTTTCTATTAGCTTGATGACTTGCTCTATCATTTGTCACCCACCCCTTTTAATTTTGGCTTACCCCGCATAGTTGGCCTAGCTTTATCCTCTTTTCTACGCCCATCACGTTGAGTGATCATATCTTTTGAATAGGGTAATAATGCTTCTATAAGAGGTGATAACTGGTAAATATTGGTTTTACTACCAGTTTTACTCTCACGCCGCTCAATCCGCTTAATGAACTTCGCCTTTTCCATTTCTTGGATACGTTTCTGTATGGTTCTTGGGGTTACACCAATACAATCAGCAATCGTTTGTTTTGCTGGAAAAGGATGATTATCCTAGATTCCTCAGTTGACCGCTCAATTTTAATAGTAACTTATTGATATGACTATAATTAATTCCGACCTGTCTCTGCACCCGCCGGGTGAGTCACGCTACAGTGCAGACTGCACGCTTGTGGCGGCACAGTGCAGCGTTGCAATTCCTTGGAATAGAACAACTATTCCGCGTCATTGCGCCTTGCCCTGTACCACCTCAAACGCACACTCTCTCCTGTCCAACTGAGGATTCTAGGATAATAAAACCATCCCTCATGCGATGGTCTAAGATTAGTTAAAGTTTGGTTTTCTTTTTTCCAGAAAAGCGGATATCCCCTCCTTAGTGTCCTCAGTTGAGAATAGAAACGGCATACTATCCATGGCATAGGCGTAATCTGACGAGCCTATCTCTTTGTTTACAGCTGACTTTCCAAGCTGGATAGCCTCGACAGGCTTTGAAGCTATTTTTTCGGCCAGGGCCATCGCTTCATCCATTAACTTATCGTGAGGTACAACCTTTTCTATCATGTTAAGCCGGTAGGCTTCTTCGGCGGAGATCGGCTCACCCGTCATCATCATCATCTTTGATTTTGCCGCACCTATTAACTGCGGCAGACGGACAATAGCAAACCCTGGGAGTAGACCTATATCTATTTCCGGGACTCCAAACTTCGCCTTGTCTGAAGCGAGGATTATATCGCAGGCAATCGCTGTCTCCAGACCTCCACCGAAGCTGAAACCATTAACCGCAGCAATTATTGGTTTAGGATGTTTTTCAATCCTTCTGGTCATCTCAAAAAATTCATTACTTAGCAACCGCTTTACTTTTGCCGGCTCAAAATTTGTTGCTTTTAGAGATGCAATATCAAACCCGGCGCAAAAAGATCTTCCCGTGCCAGTTATAATTGCAACTCTGATCTCATCATCCGACGCTACTTCATTTAAGCCCTCAAGCAGCCCCTGCCTTATGCCAGGTGTTAACACATTTAACTTATCCGGCTCATCCAGCCGCATAATGGCAACTTGACCCTTTTTCTCAAATTCTATACTTCCAAATCTCATAAAACTCCCCTATTTCATTAAAAAGTACAGGAAGAATAAGCGCCATCCTCAGATGGATCAAGCGTTCCATCTGAGGATGGCTAACTGAAACTTCTTCCCGCCACTGTACATCAAAAAACTTCAGATTCCCGTAGGCGCGTCGAACGTTCCGAACACCGCGTGCAACACTTTGACTATTTCACCCACTGTTCCATAAGCACGAACCGCTTCCATGATGGGCTCCATCAGGTTTTCATCTCCCTCAGCCGCCATTCGTAGTGATAACAGTGCTCGGTCCAGTCGCGCCTGATCACGCTCTGCTCGCACTTTCGCCATGCTCTCCTTCTGACGTTCAAGCGTAGCCTCCTCATAAGGATGCAGTAGCGCCTCGTAATCACTTCGTGAATCATTATCCTGTGCATAATTATACCCAACCATAATCTCATCACCAGATTTGAGTCGTTGCTCCCACAGAATCGCCTCCTGGGCGATGACCGCTTGCATGCGGCCCTCTTCGATCCATTTAACCGACCCGCCACTGCTGAGAATATCTTCGACAATTTCGCCAATAGCCTGGTAGCTCTGCTCGGTCAGGCTTTCGATGTAATAGGAACCGGCCAAAGGATCAACCACATTGGTGACGCCGGTCTCGTAGGCTATGATCATCTGGACATCAAGGGCATTCTGAATGGCGTCTCCCGTTGGAATTTCATAGGCCTCATCCCAGCAAGGCAGCTGGATCGACTGAGCTCCACCCAACACCGCCGACATACAGGTAAGAGCCGTGCGTGCAATATTAGCGTTGGGGCGCTCAAACGTCATTGCATCCGTATCACCCCCGGAGTGAATGCGGTATTTCTGGGTTTTTTCCTGCTCACTGCCAAATCGCCCCCTGGCCATTTCGGCCCAGTAGCGGCGGCCCGCCCGCAGGCGAGCAATACCTTCAAAAAAATCCTTATTCACGCACTGTAAAAAGGATAGTTGATGACCAAATTGATCAATATGGTAGCCCCGCTTAGTCAGCTCTTCGATATAAGCTACGGTGTTGGCGAACATGAATGCATCAGACTGTATCAGGGTGGCTCCAGCACTTTTCATATGCGCCCCGGAGATACTGATAGTATTGAGTTTGGGCGCATTAGTGATTCCATACTCAATGATGTCGCCCACTAATCGAAGTGAGGGGCCGGGGGGGAAAAGATAGGTGCCTCGAGCAACAAACTCCTTGAGAATATCATTTTGTACAGTACCCCGAAGATTTTCCGGCGCAACGCCCTGTTTTTCTGCGGTCACCAGATACATCGCCATAATAATGGCTGCGGTGCCATTGACAGTGAATGATGTTGCCACCTCATCCAGCGGCACGCCTTCAAACATCGCCTCCATATCTGCCAGGGAGTCGATGGCAACTCCGACTCGACCCACTTCATGAATGCCCAGTGGATCATCGCTATCCATGCCCATCTGTGTCGGTAGATCCAACGCCATACTGAGACCGTTCTGGCCACGGGACAGCAGGTCTTTAATCCATGCATTAACATCCGAGCCTGTACCGAACCCCATATATTGCCTGCGCGTCCACAGCCTGTCGCGAAACATGCCCGTGTGAATACCACGCGTAAACGGGTACTCTCCTGGGCCTGCTGGCAACTCCAGATCTTTAATATCTTCCTGGGTATAAATGCCTTTGATCGGCAAACCTGAGTAGGTTAGATTTTGCGCATCCTGATCTGAAAAATTGGCACGACCAGGCCACTTATT
>CAYYRK010000218.1:0-3385 GCA_964473915.1 uncultured Pseudomonadales bacterium | reverse complement strand
AGGCGAGCCCCCTGGTTCGTTTCCGATCGGGTGACCATGTAGAGGTCCTCGGTACCAGTTGTGCCTGCGGGCGAACCGGGCCAAAAATTCGTTGTGTGGGACGTACCGATGATATGCTGATAGTGCGTGGCGCCAACGTATTTCCCTCTGCCATTCAAAGTGTTATCGCTGATATGGCGCCACGCACCAATGGTGTCATGCGAGTACTAGCAGATTTTGAGGGTCACACGACACAGAGTTCACTCAAAATATTGGTAGAGCGGGGTTCAGAAGCCTCCTCTGCCGATGATGCCGTGTTAAAGAGTGATATTGAAATAAAGCTGCGCAATACACTGGTTTTTAAAGCAGACGTACAAATTTTAGCGGCTAACACCTTTGACAAGCCGGGCGTGAAGAAAGTTGCTCTCACGCTACGTGAACCACCGGAGTTTCTATGACAGTTATTCAGTCGACAATTAATACATCCTCAGAAGAATTTATCGCCAACACGGCTGCCTATCGCGAAAAAACCGCAAAGCTGCACATGTTGCGGCGCGAACAACGGGTGGGTGGGCCGAAGACGGCACGGGACCGTCATCTAAAAAGGGGTATGCTTTTACCCCGTGATCGGGTCGAGAAGTTACTTGATCCGGGCTCCCCTTTTCTTGAGCTGGGTGAGTTGGCAGGCCTTAATAAATATGAGGGCGTTCCACCTGGTGCGAGTCTTATTACGGGTATTGGCCTGGTAAGTGGACGTCATTGTATGATTATTGCTCATGATGCCACAGTAAAGGGTGGAACCTATTTCGGTATGACCTGCAAGAAGCATGTTCGTGCCCAGATGATCGCCTGGAAAAACCGCTTGCCCTGTATCACCCTGGTTAACTCAGGCGGTGCATTCCTGCCTGATCAGGAAAATATTTTTCCCGATGATGGCCAGTTTGGCTCTATCTTTTATAACCAGATCGGTATGTCGGGCGAAGGCATCCCGCAAATAGCTGTGGTGATGGGTCCCAGCACTGCCGGTGGTGCTTATATTCCGGCACTGTGCGACGAAGTGGTCATCGTTCGTGGTCAGGGTTTTATGTATCTTGGTGGGCCAGAACTTACCTTTGCCGCAACCGGTGAAAAGGTCGATGCCGAATCGCTTGGTGGTGGGAAGATGCACTGCTCGGTTTCAGGTGTTACAGATCATATTGCAGAGGATGATGCGCACGCCCTGGCGATCACGCGTGAAATTATTTCCCATCTGGGAGAACCATCAAAATCACGTAAAACGCCTGCAACCCCGCTGCCCCCGGCCTATCCGCCAGAGGAGATCTATGGGATCGTCAGCCGTGACACCAAGGTGCCGACGGATAACCGGGAGGTAGTCGCCAGACTTGTTGATGAAAGTAAGTTCCACGAGTTTAAGCCCCTTTATGGCGATACGATATTAACCGGTTGGGCTCGTATTCATGGCCATGAGGTCGGGATTCTTGCGAACAATGGCGTATTGTTTGTGGAAGCTGCCCTGAAGGCTACACACTTTATCAACCTTTGCGTACAGCGCGATATCCCGCTGCTGTTCCTCGCTGATGTGAACGGCTTTATGGTGGGCCGTGAGGTCGAGCAGGCCGGTATTGCCAAGGCTGGGGCAAAAATGCTGACCGCCATGTCATCAGCCAAGGTGCCAAAATATACGGTGATCACTGGTGGTTCTTACGGTGCGGGTTATCTTGCGATGCTCGGTCGTCCATTTAAGCCTGATGCGATGTTTCTTTGGCCCTCTGGCCGTGCGGCAATCATGGGTCCTGATCAGGCTGCAAGCGTGCTTGCGCAGGTTCGTTCTGCCATCATGGTTCGTGACGGCTTGGAATGGACGCCAGAGGATGAGGAGTCCTTCAAAGAGCCGATCCGCAAACAGTATGAAACTTTCCAGGATCCCTACAATCTTGCAGCCAATGGTTGGGCCGACGGTGTCATCGATCCTACAGAGACACGTCAGGTACTTGCTCTGTTGCTGGATGTTGCAGCACGTAGGCCTAAGGTAGAAACTAACTTTGGCGTTTTCCGTTTTTGAGGCAGCTGATATGAAAATAAAAACTTTACTAATTGCTAATCGCGGAGAGATCGCTTGTCGTATTGCGCGTGCTGCACGTGCTCAGGGTATTGTACCGGTCGGCATCCATTCTGATGCCGACGCAACGGCGCTTCATGTACGCGAAATCGGGCGCTCTTTTCATGTCGGTTCAGCCGCTGCATCAGAGAGCTATTTGCGTATCGATGCTGTTCTTGCGGCTGCGCACCAGGCGGGTGCTGATGCGATCCATCCTGGTTACGGTTTCCTAGCAGAAAATCCAGAATTTGCGCGCGCGGTTGAAGATGCCGGATTGATCTTTGTTGGCCCTACGCCAGAAACTCTCAGGCGTTTTGGTGACAAGGCTTTGGCAAAACAGGCAGCTGTTGCTGCAGACGTGCCTGTCATTCCTGGTTCAGAGGGGGCATTCTCTTTTGTTCAGGAGATCGCAGATGAAGTACACAAAATGGGATTTCCCGTACTGCTAAAGGCGGTGGGTGGCGGTGGTGGCCGTGGCCAGCGGTTGGTAGAGCAGGAGCAGACACTTGAGCAGGATATTGAAGCCGCGCTGCGAGAAGCAAAAAATGCCTTTGGTTCAGAAGGCTTGCTTCTGGAGCGTATGGTGAACAATGCTCGTCATGTAGAGATTCAAATTGCCGGTGATGGTCATGGAAATGTGATCCATTTTTACGAACGTGACTGTTCTTTACAGCGTCGCCATCAGAAAGTCATTGAAGAAGCTCCCGCCTATGGGTTACCACGAGAGTTACTTGATCGGATCGCTGAAGATGCTGTGCGTCTAGGCAAGAGCCTTGAGTATCGTGGGCTTGGAACAGTGGAGTTTCTGGTTTCTGGTGATGAGTATTTTTTCCTGGAGGTGAATCCGCGTATTCAAGTTGAACATCCGGTCACCGAAGCGGTGACTGGCGTTGACCTGGTAAGGCTTCACCTGAAAATTGCCGCAGAAGGGACTTTGGGTCTTGAGCAGGAGCAGATCCAGCTTGAGGGACATGCCATTGAAGCCCGTGTATACGCAGAAGACCCGGCAAATAGCTTCGCCCCATCTACGGGTGTTATTACTGCTCTGGCCCTTCCTAAAGATATCCGTGTAGATACTGGAGTGGCAGCAGGTGATTCTGTCAGCCCGTTTTATGATCCTATGATTGCCAAGTTAATCGTTCATGCGAAGGATCGTGACTCAGCACTGTTTCGCCTTGGCGGTGCCCTTAGTCGCACGGCAGTGGCGGGTGTTGATACCAACCTTGCCTTTCTTTCAGCGCTCACCAAAAATGATGATGTTAAGGCGATGCAGATCCATACTCGCTGGATCGATGGCTGTGTTGATCA
>CAYYRK010000217.1:0-3499 GCA_964473915.1 uncultured Pseudomonadales bacterium | reverse complement strand
TTTCACGCTTGATATCGATCGCGTTGGTGGGGCACACCTCTTGACACTTGCCACACTCTTTACATAAAAATTTATAGACCCATATCTGTGGTTGAGGATCCAAAAGTTCTGGATTTTGACACCATTCACAGGTCAGATAGCAGCCTTTTAGAAAAACCAGGCTTCTGAGGCCTGGACCATCATGAACCGCCGATTCCTCAACAACCTTTATTACTCCTTTAATCGATGACATCTCTGTCCCCCTTTATTTTATTTTTAGGTAGATTACCATCATATAATTATTAGAAAAATGGGGGGGCAAAGCCCCCCCATTTTTCTTTACCTACATGCTACATACTATACTTCATTACAGTGGGTGATCCACTCGAGATATGATCGCGTCCTGCATGAAGTCTGGAAGACCGACGAAGAACGCGGTGTAACCTGAGACTCGTACTGACATGAAGGGGTACTTCTCCGGGCTAGTTTGCGCATCGCACAGAGCTTCACGTGACAGAAAGTTATACTGCAGCTGTGACATGCCGCCATTGAGGCCTGCCATGGAGAAATCGATCAGTTTTTCAAGACCTTTTTCACCAGCTACAGTGTTGTAATCAAACTTCTGGTTGAAGATGTAGGCCTTGAATTTGGTCTGGTCGATCTTCATCGCAGAGTTCATGCGTGCCCATGGTCCGGCCTGGTCATACTCAGCTTGTGGGTTGAGCCCGCCGTCACACAGTGCCTCACCGCGCTTGCGTCCGTTGGGCAGCGCACCGATAAACGGTGCCGCCATAAACATCATGCTAACTGGAAGCGCGTTCAGAAATACCGGATCGCCCCGTTCATCTTTAAGAGTCCGTGCAATATCGGTGGTGTCTGATGTGGCGCGAATCATAATGTCATCAGCGAAATCGTCATCATTACCAAACTTGGGCGCATCCTGGAAATCTTTGCGCATATCATCATAGCCTATCCAGTCAGCGCTGATCGCTTCAACCAGCTGGGCAATGGTGTACTTCTTCTCTGTGTACACGCAGTGCTTCACGGAGATCAGACTGTCGATGGTATCAACCCAGCCAACAATGCTCTGGAAGGAGAGTCGAGGCATGTCCAGCTTCATAATGTCGTTGCCTGTTTCCAGACAACCTTTATACAGGGCGCTGACGAATGGGCGGCGCAGGGTTTCACCCAGTTTGCGGTATACCCTGTTGCGTAGTCGTATCTCGGTAGAAACGATCCATGTCCATTGCTCGATCCAGGCTTGATAAAACGCTTCAAAATCCTTGAGCTGGGTGGGATCTCCAGTTTCAACTGATTTGACCCATTCAAAGCCAGCTTCAGGATCACGCCCGTTAAACAGTACGAATTCGATTGATTTTGTGATCTGTGGGTAAAGCGCATCACGGCGACAAGCACCCTGTGAGTGGATGGTGGTTCCAGGGGTGTTGCAGCCCACAATAGCCCACTCTCGTGCTTCCTCAAGGGTCATGCCGCGGGAGTGATCCATCATGCTTGGAATCACCACTTCATCGTTGCGGATGGAGGGTGAGCCCATACCTGATCGCATCACTTCGATCAGTCTTTTGAAGTGATGCTTTTTGGTTCTTGTGCACCAGCGGAACTTAACATCAGGATAGTGGAAGCGGTAGCCATCCCACACATCCAGGATCAGCATGGAGAGATCATTGACGGCGTCAGAGCCATCGCCCAATTGACCGCCAATGGTGATGGTGGAGAAGTCACGGGTACCCTGGCCCGCTTTTTCAAGACCACCAAAGCGGCCGGTCATTCCGCCAATTTCGCAGAACTTGGAGGCGTAGCAGGCCATCAACTCACCTGCCTGTAGGCGAGACATGCTCTTGTCTTTAACCACATCCTGCTCATACCATTTCCAGAATATCCGGTCAGGGAGGAAGGTCAGGGTGGCGCAGGTGCATTCAATAGAGTAGGTTGCCATGAAGCATGACCAGTAGAGTTGCATCGCTTCCCAGAAGGTGCGGGGTGCATTCTCTGCAACCCATTCGCAGTTGTCTGCCGCCTGTTCCAATATTTCCCGGGCCTTATCATCTGGCATATCGTCCAGTGCTTCCCGTGCTTCTGTAGCATGGCGTTTAATCCAGCGGGATACGCCTTCAACCGTGCGAATGGTCGCCTTGCAGTTAAGGATTTTTTCTTCCAGCGCTTTAGCTTCTTCGCCGCTGGCGCTTTTCAAATCCTCTTCAAATCGCAGCATGCTTTCATGCTTGAGCTCACCTAATTTTTTCAGGCCCAGGCTCAGATACCATTGGTTGTCTGGGTTGGAGCGCATGCCGGTGCTGCCAACAGGTTCAAAATAGCGTCCCGGAGCTTCCGGGCAGTAGTACATGCGAAACTCGTCTTCAGTAAAGTCAGGCTTCACTTTAAACACGGTATTATAGGCACCGGCCAGTTTTTCCAGGCGTGCATAGTGCTCATCATCCACAACAACTTTCTGGTCGCCTTCCCAGATGCAGATCTTTTCGTTACCAGCGAGCTCGCGGGCACGAGCAAACTGAGTCCATGGCTGACCCAGCAGGTCAAAAAGAATGCCGTGCTGGTCGCTGGAGTGCAGGCCTAACAGCATATCGTAGGGCCTAAAGGTCAGTTTCTGTCCGTCAAGATAGTTGACCAGGGCATCAGCTGCCAGGTCGGAGGGGTGCATATCGGGGTTGCTTTCGTAAAGATCGGTCAACAGGCTCGCTTTGGTCGCATCGATGTACCAATCTTTATCTTTAAAAAAGTCTGGCTCGGCTGTCTGGATTTTATCGGCAACTGACCAGCGGAACTTCCACATCTCTGGAGTGACCTGCTCCCAGCCTTTAGTTGTAGGCATGCCTGAGCATTCCAGATTCACACCGGCTTCAACCGGGTCCATATGGAAATTACTCTGTAGCGTTTTCTCTTTGGTTGCAGTTGCTGTTGCTGAACTTCTCATCTACGTACCTCTAATATTTTTACCAACATTAAAAAGTGCCAAAAAGCTGAAGATCGCCTTCTGCCACCTCTCTAGCCTCTACTAATATGAAGCTGCATCGTGTTCACGTTGCCTATCTCCAACCATTCTACCCTCTATATAATCAGTGGCTTGTTATAATATGACCGGAGGTTATGTGCTCCATACCTTTAGATTATAATGCAAGGGGCGTGCCATACCATAAGGAGCGTCATAAGCGCCCTGTTGTTATTGGGCTGCCAGCAATTGAAGCACAAAATAATCTGCTAAATTTAAGGTGTGTGTGTGTCATAAGTGACCCGTGCTCAAAGCGTACAAGGTGCAAATACTGATTTAACTAACTGAAAATATTGTCTATTTTGTGACTATGGGTACAAAATACCGGCATGGGTCATATTGACCCGCTTGTTTGGGTAAGGCGTTACCCAGGGCAAAACAGGAGGCTATGTCAGAGGAACCTGTTGCAAAGTAGCGACTCCAACCAACAAGCATTGTCATTGAGAGGTTGTCGTCATGAATGAACATGATTTTAGAGGGCTACTAGAGCAA
>CAYYRK010000216.1:2184-3526 GCA_964473915.1 uncultured Pseudomonadales bacterium | reverse complement strand
TACTATAAAACTTGCCAGTCTGGTTACTGGTGGCCAACATTAAATTCAATTCTCGCGAGGTATAAAAGATGCACCATACCAGTCAGACCTCCCAGTTTATGTTTCGCAATGCGCTGTGGCGTCACGCCAGTAAGTTGGCAGTGGTGGTTGATGAGCGTTCCTATACCTACCGGGAGCTGGATGAGTTATCGGATAATCTTGCAGCACGGCTCGCTAAGATGGGCGTGGTCCGGCAGGATCGTGTTGCGATTTTGCTGCGCAACAGCATTGAATTCGTGATTACTGATTTGGCAATTATTAAGCTGGGGGCTGTTAAGGTACCACTTAATGAGATGCTGAGTATGAGTGATGTCAGCTATATGGTTGGGCACTCAGGTGCCAGGGCCATGGTAGTGCATAGCTCCCTGGTTGATAAACTAGATGAGGCTGAATTGATCGATACTGATCTGGCTCACCGAGTTGAGGTCGATGATATCGGTAATGGTGTGATGGGCCTGCATACGGCCTGGGATAGCTTGTTCAGTGGTGATCATCACTCCTTCGAGTGGCAGGCTGTGACCCCAGATGAGGTGGCGTTCATAATGTATACCGGTGGTACCACTGGACGCCCCAAGGGAGTGATGCATACCCATGGTGCAATGATGATTAACGGCCTTACCCATATTGTTCATGGTGAAATTTCCGAGACCGAAAAGCTGTTACTGACAAGCCCGTTACCACATGCCGCAGGGTTTTTTTTACACACAGCCCTACTGCAGGGGGCAACTGTCTATATACAAAATAAATTCGATCCGCAGACAGTACTCGAAACAATTAGTAAAGAGCAGATTAGCTGGGTATTTATGGTACCCACCATGATCTATCGGCTGCTCGATTCCTATGATCCAGTCAAACATAATATCGAATCATTGCGCACGCTGGTGTATGGCGCAGCGCCTATTACCCGAGCACGCCTACGAGAGGTGCTGGACAGGTTCGGTCCTGTTTTGCTGCAACTGTTTGGCCAAACAGAGGTGCCAGATTTTGCGACAAAGCTTTCTAAAGCGGACCATCTTGATGAGAAATACCATGGTTCCTGTGGTCAGCCGATTATCACCAGTGAGGTGCGTATCGCGGATGAGAGCGGTAACACCCTGCGTTTTGGTGAGGTGGGTGAAATTATGGTACGTTCGCCCTATACCCTGGAGTGCTACTACAACGATCCGGAAAAAACGGCAGAGGTGTACGATGGGGAGTGGTTGAAAACCGGAGATATTGGCTACCAGATCGAAACCGGGCATCTGTTTATCGTTGACCGCTCCAAGGATATGATTATCTCTGGCGGAATGAATGTCTACTCTTC
>CAYYRK010000216.1:0-2084 GCA_964473915.1 uncultured Pseudomonadales bacterium | reverse complement strand
CAGGCCCAGGCCAGTGATAACCCATCAAAGGTGCTTGTGCCACGGCCTATTTCATCCATCAATATCAGGCTGTGAGCTGTGGCGTTATGTAGAATATTAGCAGCTTCGGTCATCTCTACCATAAAGGTTGAGCGCCCACCGGCCAGGTCATCTGAGGAGCCCATTCGGGTAAAAATTCTATCTATCGGGCCAAATGAAGCTTTTGCAGCGGGTACATAACTACCGGTAAAAGCCAACAGTACAATGAGAGCGGTCTGCCTCATATAGGTGGATTTCCCTCCCATGTTAGGCCCGGTAATGATCAGCATCTTCTCCTGGATTAAATTCAGGTCATTGGGTATGAAGGGGTTGTCCAGCGATTGCTCAACCACCAGGTGACGACCCTGCTCGATAGTGATGCCCGGTTCATCGTTCAGCTGGGGGGCAACCAGGTCAAGCTGTTCCGCACAGTTAGCAAAATTGGTTAACACATCGAGTTGGGCAATCGCTTTTGCTGAATTTTGCAGGGGGGGCAGGTGCTCTGCCAGGCTGGCTATCAGAGCCTCATAAAGTTTTTTCTCCAGTGCCAGAGCACGGCTTTTGCTGCTCAATGCCTTGTCTTCAAAATCTTTAAGCTCTGGGGTAATAAAGCGCTCAGCATTTTTCAGGGTTTGCCGCCGAATATACTCGGCCGGGGCCTGCGCAGATTGCAGCCGACTGATCTCTATAAAGTAGCCATGTACTCGATTGTAGCCAACTTTTAGTGTGCTGAATCCTGTGCGCGCTTTTTCTCGGGTTTCCAGATCGATAAGGAATTGTCCGGCATGGGTGCTGATGGTGCGTAGCTCATCGAGTTCCGCGTTAAAACCTGGGGCTATTACGCCGCCATCACGAATGACTACTGGCGGGTTATCTATAATGGCTTTGTGCAGCAGGGTTTCAAGCTCTGGAAACTGCTGAATTTCGGTGGCCAGTTGCCCCAGTAGCGCTGATTGGGGGTTTTTGATAGCAGCCTGCAGTTTGGGTAGTTCTGTAAAAGTCTCTCTCAGGCGCAGCAGATCTCTGGGTCTTGCTGAGTTCAGGGCGATGCGTGCAAGAATACGCTCTATATCGCCGATATTTTTCAGGCATTCCTGTAAACCTTCATACCTGTAATCACACAGCAGTTCAGCGACCACGGCCTGTCTTTGACGGATTACATTATGATCTCGAATCGGCCTGTGTAGCCATCTGAGTAACAGGCGACTACCCATAGGGGTTGATGTTTGATCAATAACCGATGCCAGTGTTTTGTCTCTGCCTCCGGTGAGATTGGTGTCTAGCTCAAGGTTTTTACGTGTTGCAGCATCCAGTATGACACTGTGTTCTTGCTGATCAACACTGATTGAACGAATATGAGGCAGTGCTGTGCGCTGAGTATCAACCGCATACTGTAGTAGAGCTCCGGCTGCCCGTAACCCCAGTATAAAATGTTCACAGCCAAAGCCGCTCAGGTCATGGGTGCCAAACTGCTCGGTCAACAGTCTTGTCGCGCAATCATATTCAAAATGCCAGGGTGGCTGGCGGCGTAACCCTGGGTGTTGCTCAATTGGAGCGGGGAGGGGCATTGTCTCGTCAACTAATATTTCAGCGGGGCTATGACGACCAATCTCACTGAGCAGCGCCTCCTCACCAGCGACCTCGGTCAGGGTGAAGCGACCGCTGCTAATATCCAGCGCTGCAATACCGAAACTTTGCCCTTGCGTGTCACCGCACAGGGCCAGTAAGAGGTTGTCACGCCCCTCATCCAGATAGGCCTCATCACTGACAGTACCGGGTGTCACAATCCGCATTACCTGGCGATCAACAGGCCCTTTGGAGGTTGCCGGATCCCCCGTTTGCTCGCAGACAGCGACCGAGTGACCAGCCTTGATGATTTTTGCAATGTAGCCGTCGGCCGCATGGAAGGGGATACCTGCCATCGGGATAGGCTGCCCGGCTGATTTTCCCCGGCTGGTCAGTGTAATATCCAGTAGTTTAGAGGCTCTCTTGGCGTCCTCAAAGAACAGCTCGTAGAAATCGCCCATGCGGTAGAAAACCAGCTCATTCTGATGCTCTGCTTTGAT
>CAYYRK010000215.1:0-3530 GCA_964473915.1 uncultured Pseudomonadales bacterium | reverse complement strand
ATAAAGCATCACTGCATGAAGCACGCTGATACTTTTAGAGACCTTCGCACGAGAGATGATTTTGGTTCCAGGCAAGGCAAAAACGCGCGCAAAGAGGGAGTTTACAGTTGTTTAGTAACTGCTTGCAGGCACTTATGCTTTAGTAAAATGACCGATTGAGCACATTTTTAACACAGCATGGGAGCAAAATGGCTCTCGTGCAAAGGTCTCTTTTAGAATGAAACCCTTTCCCATAGCTGCTTGGCGTAGCTATCGAGCTGGTCCAGAATACCCAGCTGCGAAGGGGTACACTCCCCGCTCTGGCGCAAATCGGTAATCTGCTGAACGTACTGTTTCATGGTTATGGATGCCCCGGCATCGCTCTTTTCCAGTCTATCTCGACAGAATTCCCGCCACTGCAACCGCTCTTTATCATCCAGGGTCAGGGGATAATTTCTCGCTCGATAACGAAACAACATCTCCGGGATTCTGGCGTCATCGAATTGAACAGGGAATGAGGCCAGTTCCTGCTGTGGAAGAGTTCGGATCTTGACCATCAGCTGCTTATCCGCATTACTAAAAAAACCACCACTGTAGAGCATCAGGTCCGGATTGGTTTCAGGGGGGAAATCACGCTGAAAAACCCTCTTTATTTTGGCCGACAGCCCGGGCTGCGCCCGTATTTTGTTGAGATTTGCCAGGCAGGCCTGAAGATCAATACCCAATCGTTCTGCGGACGCTCCCTTGAGGATGCTTGCGGGCACCAGGATCGGACATTTATTGACGTGAACAGCCTTTAGGGGGATACGCTCAACGCCCTCAGGAAGATCGGCAGCAGCAGTAAAGACCCGCTCCCTTATCTGCTGAGCACTTAGTTCAAGCAGTGGTTGAGGATCAACGCTCAAGTCATACACATAGACCGCATTGGCATTGACCAGGTCCTGTACCAGCGGCACCACCAACGCAGCACAGCCCTTTTCTGCCGGGTACTTTGATGAGATATGCAGCACTGGCTTCTGACTGCGCAGATCAAGATGAGATCGAGCGTCTTTTTTGCTGCGATTATTGAATACATAATCGAAAAGCCTGGGCTGCTTCTCTCTGACCAGACGCGCCATAGCAATGGTAGCCCGCACATCGGAAAGTGCATCGTGTGCTGCATCATGGACAAGACCATTGGCCCGGGTCAGCGCTTCCAGTTTAAAGCTGGGCTTGCCATTTTCGTGGTCGGGCCAACAGATCCCTTGCGGCCGAGTCGCTCGGACCAACCTGACCATATCAATGATATCCCAGCGCGAGTTACCCTGCTGCCACTCGCGAGCATAGGGATCGTGAAAATTTCGATAGAGGCAGTGGCGGGTAACTTCATCATCGAAGCGAATAGAGTTATACCCCACAACGCAGGTACCCGGTCTTGAAAATTCCTTTTCAATCTGGCCGATAAACTCAGCTTCTACTACACCCTTGCTGGCCGCCTCCTGCGGGGTTATGCCCGTTATCAAACAGGCTTCAGGCTGAGGCAGCATATCATCAGTTGGTTTGCAGTAGATCACCAACGGTTCATCAATTTCGTTAAAATTTTCGTCAGTACGAATGCCTGCAAACTGGCAGGGCCGATCTCGTAATGGATCAGCACCGAAGGTTTCAAAATCATACCAATAAAAAGACACTATCCTAAAATCCTCAGTTGATCAGGCTATAATATGGTTAACAAAGGATTTCAGATTCCATCATCTAAAAGCATTCAACCCGATTTCGGCCCAGTTTTTTGGCCCTATACAGGGCCTGGTCAGCCGCCTTGAGCACCTCAGCCGCTATTTTTAATTCAGCATTACGTTCTGCCATCCCGATACTTACCGCCACATAAACATCGCCCTTTCCGCCGTGACTCTTCGTGCGTTGTTTTTTCCCCTGCTTAACATCCACTGGCCGCGCCTCATCACGAATAGCCAGCGGGTAGTTAGCGATCATCTCCCGAACCGCCTCCAGGTGTGGACGCACCTGTTGCATCTGTTTGCGTGGAAACACCAGAGTAAACTCCTCGCCACCATAACGATAAGCACGAGCCCCACCGGTGGTACGCATCAACTGCGCGGCGACCATTTTCAGCACCTGGTCACCCACATCATGACCATATTTATCATTAAACTTCTTGAAAAAATCAACATCCACCATAGCGATCACATAGCATCGGCCTAATCGGGCCAGGTAGTCGTTAAGTGCCCGCCTGCCCATTAATCCAGTCAACTCATCCCGATACGCCATATTATAGGAGTCTTGTACAAGACTGATCAGCAATATCAGCCCCGCCAGGGTAAATAATAGAACTATCAGCCCCTCAACCCTGTAACCATTGAGAGCCAGGCTCAACAGAACCAGGATCGCAACCAGGCTATTATTGATAGGAGTTGTGGCCACCATCAGTCTCATCAGAAGCATAATAGTTACACTACCCACTACAATCAGAACCAGTGGTGGCAAATTAACACCCGAAACAGGGGTCAGCCGAGCTGAAAATTCGAGCAGATTATGCAGATAGTGTTGATTATGGCCCTCCAACAACCAAAACACCCCCGCAACCTCTACAAACAGCAAAGCGATGAAACCGTAGTTTTGAATAGAGGCCAGGCTACGATCAGTAAACAGGCTGAGAAAGAGGAGATTCAGCGGTACCAAGATACCTACCATCAGCACCAATAACTCAATCTGATCGGGTGGCCAACCACTGGAGATTGTGTGGAATAGAGGATAGAGAAGAGTTAATTGAAGCAGGCAGAAAAATACCCTGCTGCGGTTAAAATGAAAGCTCATCAGCGCCGTCAGCACAAATAGAAAATAGGGCAGTTGATCCAACAGCTCCCTATGCTGATCAAGCCGAGGCTGCATTACGGGCAACAGATAATAGCCAAAACCAATCAGCAGGTAGGGGAGCAGGTTATAAAAGGTCGACCGAACAAACTGTAACTGCAACGAACTGATTCCTCGTCAGAATAAAGTAGATCTGTGTAGAGTCTGTTATTAATTCTAGACTGTATGCCAGTTTGTGCCAGAGCCTATTATAACTGCATCGTCCACGGGCCCTGATCTGGAATACGAAGTTAGCCAGAAATCAGATAATCAAACTTCCTGAGAACACCAATAACGGGCTGAGCATGAATTTGACCACAACCGAAAAACTCCTCAGCCATGGGTGCTATATCGCTCTTTTGCGGCAGAGGTGCACCCTGCTCTATCATAGTGTTGATGCGTACAATAAAAACAAATTGCAGCCACTGGCTGAAACTCAGGGTATCAACACAAAAGGGCTCCTGACTGGCTAAAGCGCTCGCACTGGGTTCAGCACCTTCCCAAAGACCCGCCGTTTTCAGTGTAACCTCAAGCTCCAGGATAATTGCAGAGATCCGAGTATGATCCAGCATTACCGTCACACCGTACCCTGCTCAACTAAGGATTTTAAAATTACGCTGGATCGACCAAAATCGCTCTTACGATTAAAAGAGACCTTTGCACGAGAGATGATTTTGGTTCCAGGCAAGGCAAAAAAGCGCGCA
>CAYYRK010000214.1:0-3547 GCA_964473915.1 uncultured Pseudomonadales bacterium | reverse complement strand
TTCAGGCGGAGCAGTGCATCATCGTTGATGATGGTTACTGGTTCTTCCAGCCGGAATTTAACTTTGATGTTCTGCTGCCCCTGGTAAACGGTTTGTTCATACCCTTCTATCTGAACGCTATCGGCTTGTGGATATTCGATGTCGGCAAGGTGCAGCCAGTTCGGTTGGCTGGTCAGCTCAACCCGCAGATGGCTGTTTTCATCATGCGGCTCATTGTCGGCGTTAATAAACCAGCCCTGTTTGAGGGTCAGCTTAATCTCCAGTTCGAGAAGTGTTTGGTCGGTTGCGGTTAATCGGCAGTATGCCTTAAGAGCCCCCCCAGCACCGTAACCGAAGGGTTTGTTGCTGCCCCCGTTTAATTTGCTGGTGGCGAGCAGGAAGCTAAGGTAGGCATCTGGATGCTGGTTGATTTTGCTGGCAAAGGCTTGCAGTGTGGCTTTGGCTTTATCGTTATAGTCGGTCAATCCTGTGCGTTCGTACAGGGCGGTTAAAACACCCATGGCGATCGGGTTGGAGGCGGGCAGGGCGCTGTCAGCACTTTCTTTGGGGCGAGCAATGCAGGCGGGTTCATTCTCTTTGGCAGCCATATAAAATCCACCCGTTGACTCATCCCAGAACAGTTCCAGCATGCGCTGGGTGACCTGCTGGGCACGTTCAAGCCACAGGCTGTCTTCAGTTAGGTCATACAGTATGATCAGGGCATCGGCAAAAAAGGCATAATCTTCATGTCGGGCGTTAATAGAAGATCTTCCATTCAGATGAATGCGCCATAATCGGCCCTGCTCAAATTGGTTGTGTTGCCAGAGAAACTCAGCCGCATTGAGCGCGGTCTGTAGGTGGTCCTCTCTACCCGGCAGTGTGCTCCCCTGGGCGAATGCCTTGATCATCATGCCATTCCATGCGGTAACGATTTTATCATCCCGCAGGGGAGGGGAGCGCTTTTCTCGCTCCAAATACAGCTGGTTGTTCAGTGTTTCCAGGGAGCTCAATAATTCATTGATTGGCTGGCCCTGTTCATCGGCGACCTGAGACAGTGGGTTGGGTAGGTGCAAAATATTGGCGCCTTCAAAATTACCCCCACTGGTGATGCCGTAAATTTTGCGGGCGAGCTGGAAGTTATCAGCATCGAGCAGCTGCTTTAATTGGGATTCTTGCCAAACAAAAAAAGTGCCTTCGGCGCCTTCGCTATCGGCATCTGTTGCAGCAAAAAATCCACCGCCTGGAGCGGTCATCTCTTTTTTGACGTAATCCAGGGTGTGTCCAGCAATGCGTTGGTAATAACCCTTTGCAGTGAGTTGATAGGCCTGCACATAGAGCTGTGCCAGATGGCCCTGGTTGTAGAGCATCTTTTCAAAATGGGGTATTCGCCAACGGTTATCGGTGGTATAGCGATGGAAGCCGCCACCAACCTGATCATATATTCCCCCTTGAGCCATGCGCGTCAGGGTGTTGATAATAACTTCTATAATATCAGGAGAGTAAGACCTTTCCGCTTGATCAAGTAAAAACAGCAGGATCGGTTCCTGGGGGAATTTTGGGGCATCTCCAAACCCACCTTGATCAAGATCATGGCGTAGTATCAGGGCCCAGGCGGCCTGGCGGATTGCCGCTGTACCAGGAATGCTGGAGGTATGATCTGAGCTGGTCTGTTTAATAATTTCAGCGGTAATTTCATCAGCTTTCTTGTAGATGTCATGGCGATTAGAGGCCCATATTCCATTCAGATGCTTCAGAACTTGAGTAAATTGTGGTGGGCTGTAGTAGGTGCCGGTAAAGAAGGGCTTGCCCTCTGCGGTTACAAAATTTGACATCGGCCAGCCTCCCTGGCCGTTCATTAGAGTAACGGCGGTCATGTAGGTGGCATCGATATCGGGATGATTTTCCCGATCTACCTTGATGGAGATGAAATGCTCATTCAGATATTTTGCTATGGACTCATCTTCGAAACTTTCGTGCTCCATCACATGGCACCAATGACAGGTTGAATAACCGATGGAGATAAAGATCGGCTTATCGTCCTCTTTGGCTTTGGCAAATGCTTCGGCCCCCCAGGCAAACCAGTCGACCGGGTTATGTGCGTGCTGTAGCAGGTAGGGAGAATCTTCAAGAATCAGGCGGTTGAGATACCGGGGTGTGCCATCGGAGTGAAGGTGGCGGGTTCGGGGTTGGTAACTATCACCCTTTGAGGCAAGGGCCTCGTGCAGCCGGTTTTGGAGTTGAGCCTCGGGTTGAGCATGGTTTTCCATGATGGTTCTCCTTTGTAGAGCCTGCGTTTCGAGTGACGTTTGCCAGATTAGAGAGGCTGCGCGTGGCAGTTCGAAAAAAGTAAAATCAGGTCAGAACATTCAATCTAAACCGTCTATCAGGTAGAATGCAGTTTTTTACGGGCCTTTAACCGCACATCGGCGGTATTGGCTTCCGCTAACGCTACAGATTACCAGTAGAGATTGCCCCGATTATGCTAGAAGTAAACCCGTTAATACAGGCTCTCAAAGATTTAAATCAACGCACGCAAGTGCTCAGGGGGTATCTTTGACTATGCTGAAAAGTGTGACCGCCTGCAGGAAGTAGAGCGTGAGCTTGAAGATCCAGACGTTTGGAATGACCCGGAGCGTGCTCAAGCGTTGGGTAAAGAGCGCGCTATGCTCGAAGGTACCGTTAAAACCATCGACGATCTATTCCTGGGGATTACAGAGTCCGAAGAGCTGATAGAGCTTGCGGTGGAGGAGCAGGACGCTCAAACCGTAGATGAAGTCACCAAAGATATTGAAGGTTTGCAGGCACAGCTTGCGGGTCTGGAATTTCGGAGAATGTTCTCCGGTGAAATGGATCTGAATAATGCCTTTGTTGATATCCAGTCCGGGTCGGGGGGCACCGAAGCTCAAGATTGGGCAGAAATGTTACTGCGTATGTATCTTCGCTGGGGTGAGCGTAAGGGGTTTAAAGTTGATCTGGTGGAGGTGTCTTCCGGTGATGTGGCAGGTATTAAGGGCGCGACTATAAAATTTGAAGGGGAGTACGCCTTTGGTTGGCTGCGAACGGAAACGGGCGTACACCGCCTGGTTCGTAAATCTCCCTTTGATTCTGGCAATCGGCGTCACACCTCATTCGCATCGGTATTTGTTTCACCAGAGGTGGATGACAACGTTGACATTGAAATTAATCCGGCAGATCTGCGTGTTGATACCTACCGGTCCAGTGGTGCCGGCGGTCAGCATGTCAACACCACCGATTCTGCCGTACGAATAACCCATGAGCCTTCAGGCATCGTGGTGCAGTGTCAAAATCAGCGTTCCCAGCATCAGAACAAAGATTTTGCCATGAAGCAGTTAAAGGCCAAACTTTACGAAATGGAGATGCAAAAACGCCGTGCAGATGCTCAGATACAGGAGGACAGTAAAGCTGATATTGGCTGGGGCAGTCAGATCAGATCCTATGTGTTGGACGCCTCACGTATCAAAGACCTGCGTACCAGTATCGAAACCAGTAATACCCAGAATGTGCTTGATGGTGACCTGGATATCTTTATTGAAGCATCACTTAAGGC
>CAYYRK010000213.1:0-3626 GCA_964473915.1 uncultured Pseudomonadales bacterium | reverse complement strand
GTTCACTGCCGCACAGGCAGCTTAGAAAAGTTAAGAAAATTCCGGGCATGGAGCCCGTACGTTCACTGCCGCACAGGCAGCTTAGAAATATATCTCGCAGCGCACACGGGTGTCGGTCCCTTGGCGAGTCAGGCGTTTAAAGAGCCGCTTGAGCCCGGTGTCGTTAATCTGAATTTGCAGGCTTGCACCGGCTATGGGCTGATCCTATACTGAGGGTTCGGTGTTGTTGGAAGGCTCCAGACGCTCATGATCTTCAATATCCGGCCGCCTTGGTCTGGACGGGGCTTGGCTCTCATTGTTCATTGCTTCATTATTCTCCCTCATGGTAGTGGAACCACCCGGTACGCTTGCTGTTCAAGAACCCAAAACGCCTATGACCCACAGGGATAAGTTCACTGCCGCCACAAACGCACACTCTATCCTGTCCAACTGAGGATTTTAGGATGAAGCATTTTGATATAGGGTCAATCCTGGTAATAATAATTACCTTTGTGCTTTTTGTGCTGGCCCTATTTGTTACTGGGTTTACTCACGATATTTTGTTGGAAGCTGGTGTCTTTTTGGTTTCGGTCAAACTTATTGTGCTGGCTTATAAAGCGAGTGTAAGTTCGAATAAAATTGAGCAGGAACTTAAGGAAATCAAAGAAATTCTTAAACAAAACAATGAAAACAGGTAACGAGTAAGCCTAGCTTGTACGAGGAATAAATCATAATCTGAACGGTTTATTGGCCGGGCTCGGCCTTGATGGCTTTATATCTTTAGGGGCGCTCTTTATTTATTTTCAACCGAGGTTTCCAGGTTTAATGATGCCGAATTGATGCAATAACGCAGTCCGGTAGGTTTGGGGCCATCATGAAACAGGTGACCAAGATGTGCATCGCAGCCGCTGCATAGCACTTCTATTCTGCGCCTAGAAAGGCTGTTATCTGTCTCTTCACGAAGAGAGTTTTGATCGATTGGTTGGTAGAAGCTGGGCCAGCCGGTACCAGAGTCAAATTTACTGTCGGATTGAAATAGTGGTGTATCGCAGCAGCTACAACGGTAGAGTCCGGGTGTTTTACAAGCATGGTATCTGCCGGTAAACGCGCGTTCAGTGCCTTTTTTTCGGCAGACTTGAAACTGTTCCTTAGTCAGGATTTGCGCCCATTCAGCATCACTTTTGTTTATTGTTGGCATGATTCTAGATTCCTCAGTTGACCGCGTAAAGAGTCTGTTATGGGGGCGCATGGAGTTTCGTGATCCAGCTCTGTTTTTCAGGTTTAAAAGGCATCGCTGTCTATTATCTCTTTCAGGTAACGAAACAGCTTTCTGCCATAACTGCTGTTTTTGTTGTCAGCGTTCTCTTTTTTTGCATTGCGCAGCAGCTGGCGCAGGTGCTGGGGGTTGGCCTGCGAGAATTTCTCAAGAAATTGGGTGGTCTGTTTTGGATCTTCCAGTAGCAGGTCACGCCATCTCTCTATACTGTGGAAATGTTGTACGTTCTCTTTGTGGCCAGAGTCAAGCAGGTTGAGTGCATGGATAATAGGCTCAACTTCCACATTGCGCATGATCTTGCCTATGTACTGTAGTTGCCGCCTTTTAGCTTCATTTTTTTTCAGGCTATTATATTCACGGATGGCCCTCAGTAGCGTTTCATTCAGCTCGATCGCATCAAGCTGTTGCTTGTTGAGTTGGGTGAGGCGCAGGCCAAAATCCTGCAGTGCGGTCATCTCTCGCTTGATCTGGCTTTTGCTTTTGCTTTCTTCCTCCTCCTCAGCGTTGAGGTTAGTTTTGGAGGGTATTGAGTCTGAATTTACGTTGTGTGAGTTATGCATAAAAAATTGCCGCCAAGCCTAGAAAAGCCATAAAACCAACTACATCGGTGATGGTTGTTAACAGTACGCTACCGGCGATTGCCGGGTCGATGTTTAGCCTGTGTAATAAGCCTGGTAGCAGTGATCCAGCCAGTGCTGCTACTACCAGATTGATAACTACCGCCAGTGCAATAATGATGCCGATGGTGGTTTCTCCAAACCACCATACTGCTATTAATGCGACCACCGATGCCCATAACAGGCCGCTGATCAAGCCCACTATCAGCTCTCTGCGGATTAGCCAGCGGGTATTTGAATCTTGAATATGTCCGAGTGCTGTGCCACGAATGATCAGGGTTAGCGTCTGGCTGCCAGCTACGCCTCCCATGCTGGCCACGATGGGCATCAGAATCGCCAATGCGACAACTTTGTCGATAGTGGCTTCAAAAAGCCCAATGACGTAGGATGCCAGCAGTGCCGTCAGCAGGTTGACAAATAACCAGACTGACCTTCGTTTGGCTGTTTTGATGATGGGCGCAAAGGTGTCTTCATCTTCGTCAAGCCCTGCCATCCCCATCAGTGAGTGCTCTGCTTCGTCGCGAATAACATCGACGACATCATCAATGGTGATTCTGCCCAGCAGCCGACCCTCTTCGTCCACAACCGGAGTGGAGACCAGGTCGTGACGTTCAAACAGCCGAGCTACCTCCATCTCTGGCATATCAGCAGTAATAGTAAAAACATCGGTATCCATTGTGTCGCGCACGACTGCAGTGGGGTCCGAGGCCAGCAATTTGTTGATGGGTAGAATGCCCACTACAATGCCGCTGCGGCTAACGACAGGCAGGTTGTCTGTCATTGCTGGAATTTTGGGGTGCATCCGAAGGTAGCGCAGCACTACATCAAGTGAGATGTCGGCCCGAACAGTGATGGTGTCCACGTTCATCAGGCCGCCCGCGCTGTCTTCGGGGTAGGACAATACTGCTTTAACGCGCTCTCTGTTTTGAGCGTCCATCGAAATCAATACTTCCTGTATCACCTGATCAGGAAGTTGTTGTAGCAGGTCTGCAATATCATCGATATCAAGGTCTGCTGTGACGTCTGCCAGCTCCTGGGGAGCCATCCGGTTAAGGATCTCTCCGCTAACCTCCTCACTCAGGTGGTGCAGTACTTCTCCGCCCGTCTCTCTGTCGATCAGATTCCAGAGAATGCCTCGGGCCTTGGGTGGCGAGGACTCAAGGAGATGGGCAACCTCAGCCGCAGGCATACCCTGATTAAGTATCCTGCGCACCTGGACAAAGGCACCGCTGTTCAATGCTTTCTTCAGGTAGTTAAGCTGGCTGGTGGTTTTTATCGTATCCATGGGTGTTGCAGAAACCTGGTGTAGAAATCAGTATAGGCTAATTGTAAAACGGTGGCTGCCAGAAACTCACCTGAAATTTTAGGCTAATGGAGTTCTGCGCGCTGCAGGCTGGTCACTCATGCTCACCAAAGCGGTCATTGACT
Source organism: uncultured Pseudomonadales bacterium (assembly GCA_964473915.1). Taxonomy (GTDB): domain Bacteria; phylum Pseudomonadota; class Gammaproteobacteria; order Pseudomonadales; family IMCC2047; genus CAYYRK01. The sequence continues at coordinate 326 of CAYYRK010000213.1, read as the reverse complement.
AAAGCACAAACAGCATCCATCGCCTGCTCTTTATCCTCTCCCACTACTTCCAGATCAAGTATACTGCCCTGGCTTGCTGCTAACATCATCACTGACATGATGCTCTTTGCATCGACCATGTTGGTGGGGCTTCCAATCAATATGTTGCTGGAAAAGCGGGCAGTGGTATTGACAAGCTTAGCTGCCGCTCGTGCATGAAGCCCGAGTTTATTGATGATGGTGATCTGGCCTTTAATCATAAGCTGTATTTCTTGCCGGTAAATTTGCTTAATGAGACCTTTGCACGAAAGCCATTTTGCTCCCATGCGGCGTTAAAAATGTGCTCA
>CAYYRK010000212.1:0-3682 GCA_964473915.1 uncultured Pseudomonadales bacterium | reverse complement strand
TTGCGGTACGGATTATTAAGACAGCAAAAAAAATGGGTTATGAAACCGTAGCAATCTACAGTGATGCCGATAGGGACTCGTTGCATGTTTCACAGGCAGACAGGGCACTTTGTATCGGGCCGGGTCCTGCTGATCAGTCCTACCTTAATATTGAAAAGATTTTGGGTGCAGCCAGACGGGCCCAGGCTGATGCGATTCATCCGGGTTACGGTTTTTTATCGGAGTCGGCAGAGTTTGCCAGAGCTTGCGAAGCTGCCGGTTTTATTTTTATCGGCCCACCGGCCACTGCAATTGATCTGATGGCCAGCAAAACCGTGGCGCGGGGCAAGATGGCAGAGGCCGGCGTTCCTCTTGTGCCAGGTTATGATGGTGCTTCGGACGATGATGCAGTATTACAGATAGAAGCTGATCGTATTGGCTATCCTTTGATGGTTAAGGCCTCTGCTGGTGGGGGTGGCCGGGGCATCCGTGTGGTTCGCGAAGCGGGGGAGCTGCTCAATGCGATTTCGCTGGCAAGAGTTGAGGCGCTAAGTGCGTTCGGTTCAAGTGAGTTGCTGCTTGAAAAGTGTATAGAGCAGGCTCGGCATATCGAAATACAGGTTTTTGCAGACCAGGCCGGAAATACGGTTTACCTGGGTGAGCGTGATTGTTCCATGCAGCGGCGCAACCAGAAGGTGATAGAGGAGTCTCCTGCGCTGATTATGGATGAGACCCTGCGCCAACGTATGGGCGAGGTGGCGGTCCAGTCGGCAAAGGCAGTTGGTTATGTGGGCGCTGGAACGGTCGAATTTTTACTGTCTCAGGATCGTGAGTTTTATTTTTTGGAGATGAATACCCGTTTACAGGTTGAGCACCCAGTGACCGAGATGGTTACTGGTCTTGATCTGGTCGAATGGCAGTTGCGTGTTGCGGCGGGAGAACCCTTGCCTAAAAAACAGGAGGAGATTCAGCTCAAAGGGCATGCGATTGAAGTACGGTTGTATGCAGAAAGTTACAATGAAGGTTTTGTACCTCAAACAGGCACAGTTCTGGAGTGGAAGCCAGCATCTGGAGAGGGTGTTCGTGTCGATGAAGGCATCGTTAATGGGCAGATTATAAGCCCCTATTATGATTCAATGCTGGCAAAAATCATTGTTTTTGGTCAGAACCGGGAGGAGGCGATCAGACGCTTGCGGCGTGCCCTGAGAGATACACGATTAATGGGTTTGACGACCAACAAGACTTTTCTGCTAAAACTGATTGATGAGCCCCGGTTTATAGCGGGAGAGGTGACCACCCGATTTATCGAAGAACAATTTTTACCGTCCCAGGTGGATCATACGGAGCCCTCCATCAGCAACCGGATCTGGGCGTTGGCAGCCGTGCTGCTTTCACGCACCCCGGACGCAACCGGTTGGCGGAGTACCGGCAGTTTGCGCTGGCCTGTAAGGTTATGCGCCCAGGGGGAGGTTCGAGATTTTTATGTTGCTCAACAGGAGCGTGTTTTTCATGTTGAGAATGATCAGGCGCAGATAACCCAGGTTGTGATACACGAGCAAGAGGGGGTTAACCTGAGCCTGTTGCTGGATGATTTGCGGCTAGAGGTGGCAGCCATTCAGGGTGAAAACCAATATCTGTATGTTGATGCACGCACCGAAACGGCAGTTTTTCAAAAGTTGTCATTTTCCGACCAGTCAGCCAGCCAGGAGGGAGACGGCAACCTGGTTGCCCCCATGAGCGGGCGAATATCAGAAGTCAGGGCTGTACTCGGAACGCATGTTTCTAAAGGCGATGTGCTGGCTGTTTTGGAATCAATGAAGATGTTTCAGGAGCTGGAAGCACCGGCAGACGGTGTTGTCAGTGCGGTGTATGTCACAGAATCTGATCAGGTAGATGTCGGTACGCCGCTGATTGATATCGGATCTGACGAGGGTGAAGAAGCGTTGGGTCAGCAATGAAAAAAATAAGAATTGGCGGGGCCTCCGGGTATTGGGGCGATAGCGCCTATGCCACAACGCAGTTGCTGGATAAGGGCGAGGTTGACTATCTCGTTTACGATTACCTGGCTGAGGTGACAATGTCACTGCTGGCCAACGCCCGATCCAGGTCGGATCAGCTGGGGTATGCAACCGATTTTGTCCAGCAGATCTTAAAACCCAACTTACAGGGCATCGCTCGGCGCGGTGTTAAAGTCGTTGCCAATGCGGGTGGGGTTAACCTGGCGGCTTGTCAGCGCGCTATTCAGCAACTCCTCGATGAACAGGGGCTTTCACTGACAGTGGGCATTGTCAGCGGAGATGACCTTTTATCTCGTGAGGATGAATTTCGCGCCGATGGTGTGACCGAGCTGTCGACGGGCGAGCCTTTTCCGGAAAAACTGGCCAGCATCAATGCCTACCTGGGCGCTTTTCCTATTGCCAGCGCACTGGATGCTGGAGCAGATATTGTTATTACCGGCCGGGTGGTTGATTCAGCGACTGCACTGGGTGTTCTTATTCATGAATATGGCTGGACCTTTGAGGATTATGACCAACTGGCGATGGGGTCGTTAGCCGGACACCTGATTGAGTGCGGCTGCCAGGTCACAGGGGGTAATTTTACAGACTGGCAGGAAAGCTGTGATGGATGGGCTGATATGGGGTACCCCATCGTCGAGTGTCAGGAAAATGGACAGTTCGTCATTACCAAGGCTGAAAAAACAGGGGGGTTGGTTTCGCCACTCACTGTATCTGAACAGCTGATCTATGAAATTGGTGACCCGCAAGCCTACTTTTTACCCGATGTGGTGTGTGATTTTTCCGCTGTCACTCTGGAGAATGAGTCGCCAAACCGGGTGGTGGTTAAGGGCGCAAGAGGCTATCCGCCGACTAAAAATTACAAGGTTTCAGCTACTTTTCGGGATGGTTACCGGGCTACTTATACGCAGTTGATTACCGGGTTTGATGTGATTGAAAAAGCCAAAATGACCGGCGAAGCTATTCTCCAGCGCTGCAATACTCTGTTTGAAACCTTGGGTTACTCCGGCTTCAAGCAAAGCTCTATTGATATTCTTGGTGCCAATGCACTTTGGAATAGTGATAATTTTAAGGCTCCGGAGCAGTTGCAAGAGGTTGTGCTGCGCCTGGCCGTTCACCATAATGAACGTGAAGCTGTTGCGCTGTTCTCTCGAGAGGTGATGGGTGTTCTTCTGAATATGACACCCGGCCGGTGTGCGGCTGGGGCTGCAGGCAGGCCCAAAGTTTCACCGGTTATACGCCTCTACTCCTTTCTTCTGGAAAAGGGGCAGGTGCCATGTTCAGCTTCAGTTGGTGATCTTCAAATTCCCTATTCGGCTGCTCACAGTTTACTCTTCGATCCAGAGGCACGGGTTCGACCGGCACCTTTATCAAGCGGTCAAATTCAGGGTAGTACCCAAAAAGTTGCCCTGATCAAACTTGCTGTAGCGCGTAGTGGCGATAAAGGCAACCATGCGAATATTGGAGTGATTGCCCGCAAGCCAGAGTATCTTCCCTATATCTATAACGCGCTGACTGAATCCGCTGTGGCGCAGCAGTTCTCACATGTTCTGCAGGGCAGGGTGGAGCGTTTCTACCTGCCGGGCATCTGTGCACTGAATTTTTTGCTTCACGATGCGCTGGGTGGTGGCGGAGTTGCATCCATGAGAGCGGATACCCAGGGTAAAACCTATGCACAGCAACTGCTG
>CAYYRK010000211.1:0-3748 GCA_964473915.1 uncultured Pseudomonadales bacterium | reverse complement strand
TTACTTCAAATGTGAGTGTTTGGGTAGAGCTGCCAGAAAAAAATCCTATGTCTTTGTGGCTGAAATCAATTGAAAGCCTGCGCAGTGTCAGTGATGAAACACTGGTATTGCCAGCGCACAGGCTACCCTTTTACGGCTTGCATCAACGTTTATCTCAGCTCATAGCTCATCATGAAAATCACTTTCTGGCTCTGGAAAAGGCTTGTAAATCCCCACAACGAATCATTGATATACTACCGGTACTGTTCAAGCTTAAGCTTGAGAAAAGTGTTTTACACCTGGCTGTTGGTGAGTGTTTGGCGCATCTAAACTTCCTGGTCGGGTCTGGACGGATGATCTGCGTTCAGGACCAGCAGGGCGTTAATCAATATCAGACGAAAGCCCCCGATCTCCGATAGTTCATTGAGAACAGACATGGAGAAGAGCCTGTGCCAGAACCATCTTGATCACTGGAGATTTTACCGTCATGAAAACAAAAGCAATTAGAATCAGTTGTACAGGAAAGCCCGAGGTTATGCGGTTACAGGACGTTGATCTTAGCAATCCCAGGGCAGATCAGGTCCTGCTGAGGCATACGGCGATCGGCGTTAATTACATAGACACCTACCATCGAAGTGGTCTGTATCAGCTGAAGCTTCCGGCTGGCATCGGCATGGAAGCTACGGGTATCGTTGAAGCGATAGGGTCTGATGTGTCGGAGTTTTCGGTGGGTGATCGGGTTGCTTATTGCGGGGCCCCTGTGGGAGCTTACGCTGAAGCTCGCTTGCTGTCGGAAAGGTTTCTGTTGCGGATCCCGGAAGGTGTTGCAGACAGAGATGTTGCTGCCTCCCTGCTTAAGGGCATAACTGCCTGTTTTTTGCTTACCAGAACACGGGCGCTGGCTGCAGGAGAAACAATCCTGTGGCATGCAGCGGCCGGTGGCGTTGGTCTTTTGGCGGTGCAGTGGGCCAAACATCTGGGTGCCAGGGTCATAGGAACAGTGGGTAGCAAAGAGAAGGCTTCTCTGGCCAAAAAATATGGCTGTGACCATACTATCAACTACCGTGTTGAAGATGTCAGTGATCGGGTGCGCGAGCTAACCGAAGGCAAGGGAGTTCCTGTGGTTTACGATTCAGTCGGCCAAGCTACCTTTGAGGGGTCACTACGGTCATTAGCGAAATTCGGTCTGTTAGTAAGCTTTGGTAACGCCTCCGGACCAGTAGAGCCCTTCTCCCCGTTACGACTGGCCTCTCATGGGTCTCTCTATTTTACCCGGCCAACGCTAACCGATCATATAGCCGATGTTCAGTCATACAGAGAGATGGCAGGGCAGGTGTTTTCGCTACTACAAAATGGAGTTCTGCGACCTCTTCATGGGCAGGAATATGCACTTGTAGATGCTGCGAGCGCTCACGGCGCCTTAGAGGGGCGAGATACAGTGGGCTCATCGATTCTGATTCCCTGAGTAGCCGGGAGCGCACCCTGGAATCCAAACCTGCTCTAGTAGAAGGCGTCAGTTTTTGTACCTGTCAGCGGGGATACCCCACCTTCATGCCGCCTATCGCTGGTTTTGCCTAACGGCATTGAGCAGAGAGGGCTTTTACAAGGCAACCTGCCCCTTGTTGTTCAGTTGCTGAGTCGCTTGCCATGAACCGACATTTTTGACCGGCGCACTTAATGATGAAGAGTTATCTCTACCGTGATCTGGTGGATTTTCGTAAAAGCTTTCGTGGCCTGGCGGCCATCGTCGAACAGGAATAGGGCCGCAATCCATTTGATGAGGGGTTTTGTGCCTTTACCAACCGCCAGTGCAATAAGAAGGTTAAGTGCTCGGGATCAATTACCCTGCCCCCATTGATCGGTGTCAGAATTTTTTACATCTGCTCCTCGTGCCTCTTTATGATTCAATACAACTTGTTGATTTTGTTTTATAAACAAATAATGGCTTTATTTTTGCTTGTATGGGCAGTAATGTTAATTGAAAAAATATATGTGTAATCATATGAGGATAAATAATGAAGCTATTAGCTCATAAACGTAATGTTCAGTTTGCAGCATTTTCCTTGACGGCAGGCATGCTTGCATCTGCTTTTGCTGCTCCCGCATCAGCTACAACCATTCAAAATTTTGATGCGCCTGGCACGTCATACACCGGGGTAAATTATCCGGCTCCGAATGTCCGAGCAGCACCAAGTGTGGCTGGCCCCGATGCATCCTCAACCGGTCAATATTTGAATTTGCTCTCTGGAAGCTCATTTAGAACCCAAAACAGTGTCGGTTTTGATACCAGTGACAGCGGTGCGTATAACCATATAATTGCAGATTTTGACTTTAGAATCACCTGTTCAGGTGCGCGTAATGGCTTTGGTGGCGGCGGTTGTGCCGATGGCTTTTCGTTTCTATTATTAGACACTGCGGTGCATGGTTCTACGGGTGCACCACAGCCCACACAGGCTGAGTTCGGCGCACTGTCTCTTAACGGACAACTGGCTTTCAATTTTAGCACCTATGGCGTTAACTCCAATAAATTTTCAATGCTGGCCAATGGTGCATGGGTTCCTGGCGCAGTGCCCGCAAATAGCACGGTGCCATTTGACCTTGCAACGGGCCTGTACGGGAATGAAGGCGCTTTCCATCACGCCAACATAGATCTTCTGCTGGGAGCAATACCGACCGTCACTGTTAATTTGACTGATGGTATTTCTGGCAGTATTTACACACCATTTTCGAACTTTGCCCTTCCTGTGTCATCGTTTGGCGCAACTGAAAAGCGTGTTGGCTTCGTGGCTCGTTGTGGCGATGCGTGTGCAGAGTATGATATTGACAACATTAATGTCAGCTTTCAGGATCCAGTACAGCCTGGCTCTGTGCCAGAACCAGCTACTCTTGCACTCATGGGTATCGGTCTGGCAGGGCTTGGTTTTCGGAGAAAGAAGCTGGCCAAATAATAGCTAGAAGCCTTTAGCCGCGTAGCGTAAATTTCGGGGGTTTGCTCTCGAGCTGGATAGCGCACAATGGCATTAGCCATTGAATATCAATGGGGTCAGAAATATCATTGACTTTGACCCCATTGACTCGGGTCTCTCTATTTTGCCCGGCCAATGCTGACCGATCATATAGCCGATGTTCACTCATACAGAGGGATGGCAGGGCAGGTTGCTACAAAATGGAGTTCTGCGACTTCTTCATGGGCAGGAGTATGCACTTGTAGATGCTGTGAGCGCTCACGGCGCCTTAGAAGGAAGAGATACAGTGGGTTTATCGCTTTTAATTCCCTGAGTAGATGGGCCGCTAATATAACAGCCAAAACCGCTCTAGAGTAGAAGGCGTCAGGTTTTGTGCCTGTCAGCCGATAGACCCCGCCTTCATGCAGCCTATCGCTGGTCTTGCCCAACGGCATTGAGATGAGAGGGCTTTCACAAGAGAACCTGCCCCTGGTTGTTCAGTTGCTGAGTCGCTTGCCATGAACCGATATTTTTGACCAGCGCACTTAATGATGAAAATTTATCTCTACCGTAATCCGGTAGATTTTCGTAAAAGCTTTCGTGGCTTGGTGGTCATCGCCGAACAGGTCGAACAGGGGTAGGGCTGTAATCCATTTGATGAGGGGCTTTGTGCCTTTGCCAGCCGCCAGTGCAATAAGATCAAGTGCTTGGGATCAATTACCCTGCCCCTGTTATCAATCACGGGTTAATAGCGGCTCTTACACACCCGCGCCCATCTTTTTTTGCGATATAGACAGCGTCATCAGCCATTTTCATTAATTCTT
>CAYYRK010000210.1:0-3771 GCA_964473915.1 uncultured Pseudomonadales bacterium | reverse complement strand
AGATAGATCAAAACTAATTACATTCATATCAACAAGTTACTATTAGAATGGAGCGTTCAACTGAGGAATCTAGGTTCAACCTAAAATCCTCAGTTGAACGGGGTATAGTCGGACAAAAAAGATCAGTGCACCGATAATATTTTTATAAACAAGAGGGTTAATCTATATTTAATTTATATTAATTACAATATGTTAATAGCTATATATAAAACAAACATTAGGTACAAACTAGCTCCGATGCACCACCAAACGGTAATCAGGTAGCGCTGCCAACATCGCCTTACCATATCGTTTAGACAGAATTCTCCGGTCAAGCAGTGTAATTCTCCCCCTGTCTGATTCAGAGCGAAGCAACCGACCACAGGCCTGCTTGAGGCGCAACGAAGCATCCGGCACACTGATTTCCAGAAAAGGATTTTTCCCCTGACTTTCAAGCCACTCCGCCAAAGTGGCGTCAACCGGGTCGTCAGGCACAGAAAAAGGCAGCCGTGTAATGACCACATGCATCAGGTAGTCTCCAGGCAGGTCGATCCCCTCCATCATGCTGGCCAAACCAAACATGATACTACCCTGCCCCTTATCTATTTTTTCCCGGTGTCGGCTGATAAACACCTGTTTGGAAAAATGGTCCTGAACCATCACCTGCCCGCGCATCTCACCACTCAAACCCGCATAAACTGCCTGCAGCTGCTTCCTGGAGTTAAAAACTACCAGGGTGCTCTCCTGCGGGTCGATAATGGTGTCTAGCGAACTCAATATCGATTGAGTCAGATTCTCCTGATGTTTCGGGTCTACTGCACCCACAGGAATTTCCAGCGAAGCTGCTTTGTTATAATCAAAGGGACTGGGCACCTTACAATACAGAGCCTGATCAGGCAGCCCCATATTGGCTTTAATGCGATCAAAATTATTTGAGGCAAAAAGAGTGGCCGAGGTAAGCACCGCCGCATAGCATTTAGCCCAGAGTGACTCAGACAAAATATCAGCAGCACTTAAAGGGCTGGATCTGAATTCATAATCAGCGAGTTGCACGCTTTCGACCACTCTTATCCATCTTGCTACAGGCATCACCTCCTGGGCAACGGATTCTTGCGCAAAGGAGTGACAGGTGCTGCGCAGAGCTTCACACCGTCCTGCAGCAACAGCGATTTTGGCGTACTGCTGCTCCAGAAGTGCCTTTAATTCACCAGTGAGTTCCATCGCCCGTTCTGTCAAATCTTCTGCAAATCCTTCAAGAAAGTGCTCCAGCTGCTTACCAAGCTGAGCGATATTCTTTGTCACCAAACGCATCTCCTGCGGAACCTCGCCCCTTGGGAAACGAAAACGCTCCTCCGCAGAGTTGTCAGCCAGAATGGCCTGAGCCATCTCCTCCAGAAACCCCAGATTGTTCTCCAGACCCTGAAACACACTGGCCAGCTCTTTAAGTTGCAGGTCCGACTGTAGTTTGGCACCCGCCTGCCGCCTTATATCTGCCAACTGGGCAGGGAGCTTCCCCAACCACTGGCGCGTCTGTCGAAGCCTGAAATGAGCGGTAAAATGTGATAATGCCTTAACGGGCAGGTGGTGCGCCTCATCAAAAAGAAAAATGGATTCGCCAGGGTCCGGCAGCAACGCCCCACCACCCAGAGACAGGTCTGCCAATACCAGATCGTGATTTGCCACAATCACATCTGCTGAAGTCAGCTCCTGCCTCGCTTTGAAATAACTACACTCCCTAAAATAACTGCACTGACGATTGGTACACTGCCGATGGTCTGTTGTCACCGGTGACCAGTCAGCAAAATCGATTACCTCTTTCCAGGTATCCCTGTCACCATCCCAGTCACCCTGCGAAAAAGCATCGACCAGTTTTTGATAGAGCTGCAATCGGTCCTCATCAAGTCGCAGCGCCATCTCATCTTCAAACAGCGCCTGCCCCGGCACCAGGGTGTCATGAGCTTGCAATATATAATGGATCTTTGTTAGACACAGATAACGTCCACGCCCCTTTGCTACCGCATAATGGAAAGGCAACCGAGCGTACTTGAGAAAATCAGGAAGATCCTTCTGCATCAGCTGTTCCTGGAGCAGAATAGTGGCAGTAGAAATAATCAGTTTCTTTTGATTTTCAAGCGCCAGCGGCAATAATGCTGCCAGATAAGCCAACGTCTTTCCGGTACCAGTCCCCGCCTCTATCACGTTAATATAAGACTCATCCAGACCTCGTTCCTCACGTTCAGAAAGCCCGGCCAGGGTTTTTACAATTTCAGCAATCATCAACCGCTGCCCTTTACGCGGCTTAAATTTTTTACCCACCAGCACCTGGCTGTAACTACTTTGGATGGTTTCTTTCAGAGCATCGGACAGCATTCAAAAATCACCTTGTGTTCACAAAACCATTTGATCATAGAAATGAAAGAGCGACCTGGCTTCCAGGCTTATCAAACCCGGCAACCTTCTAAACCGGCAAAAATACGATGGAAGCGATGCCGTGAATCACCCTATTAATAGTACGCCTATTTCTGTCAGCAGTAATGCTGGCCATCATATCCTGTAATGCGATCATTTTACCTAATAACCGCTCGAAGCTAAGATTAATTTCTCCGTTGGTACTGTTGGAAAGCAGGTAAAGTTCGCCATTGGCCTTTGCACTATGAGACAGACGCCAGGCGACTATCTCCAGGTTTCTGGCGCTGTTGTAGAGTTTTTGCGCGTCCAACTGCTCAAACATAAAAAGCTCCGTATGGCTGCCATAGGCATGATATAGCATCCCTCGCAGGCCCACCCCCATGGCAAACACTCGATCTCCCTTAAAGGATTCATCAAAACAGAGCAGCAGTGTTGCTATACTCTCCCGGCCCTGAAGCTCAGAAAACTCGAGTGTGGCGGGGTCTGAAAATATCATCTTCAGCCGACTCGCTACAGTTTTACCGGGAGTCTTTGCAAGTTCACGCGGATTTCTCTTATAGAGCTTGCTGACCAACTGCCGCACCTGGCTGTTAAGCGCCTCAATATGCGCATCAGCCACCAGCGCAATATCATCTTTCGCCAGATTTTGCGGACGAAACAAAGTTGAACTGCAGGCACTCAACAACATCAAACAAACGAGAAATACAGACACTCTGATTGGGCCGGTTTTTGCTGTCACTATATTATATATCCTGATACCTTTACATAAAGGCTAACACTGCTTTTTAGCAGGCCAAAAGGCGTAAAAAAGAGCTTTATTTTATACACAGACGTCATCCTGTCAGCGGCTAAATAGATCATATAGGACCTTATACAATGGAACAACTGGAGCAGATAGTCAGCATCCTTTCGATCACCGTAGGCGTTGGCTGGGCAAGCGGAATCAACCTATATGCCACGCTGCTAACCCTTGGCATACTGTCTCACACAGGACATATGGCCCTGCCACAGGAGCTACAAATTGTAGCAGATCCACTGGTAATGATGGCAGCTGCGATGATGTACACCATTGAATTTATTGCCGACAAAATTCCAGGCGTTGACACTGGCTGGGATGCTCTGCACACCTTTATCCGAATTCCGGCTGGCGCGATGCTGGCCGCAGCTGCTGTCGGGGAGATGACCCCTGCCATACAGCTGGCCGCAGCCATTGCCGGAGGTGGAATGGCGATGACAACCCATGTGACCAAGGCAGGCTCGCGGGTAATGATCAATACATCCCCGGAACCTTTTAGTAACTGGCTCGCGTCGATAGGCGAGGATATTGTCGTAATTCTCGGGCTATGGACCGCCATCCAGCATCCCTGGATATTTCTGGCCCTG
>CAYYRK010000209.1:0-3787 GCA_964473915.1 uncultured Pseudomonadales bacterium | reverse complement strand
AGAAGCTAGCCGGAATATTTCATGGCAATACTGAGCTTTGAGAAAACCAACCAATATCACGCATACGGTGTTTTTAGGCTAACTGACCAGCCTTCGCTACCGGAAGCTCATCCCAACTACCGGTAAAATTTGCAGAACGCATCTCAGCCCTGGGCTGCCAATTACCTCCCTGATGCCGACTACCCACGGTTAGAGAACCGGGGCCATAGCGCTGATTAATAGCATCCAGCACACCCATCAAACACTTATTACCCTGATGTTTGTCGCTCACCCCGGTAAAGAGGTCGCCCTGCCTGTGCGCATCAAGCTGTATAGCACTGAGAATAATCTCTGTTTTGGCATAGAGATAGCCAGGGCGATATATCTCATCAAACAACTGGCGCGCTTTGGTTACAAGCTGGGAACTGTTGGCAGTGGGTTGGGGTAGCATCACCGCAAGCGTTCGAGCGCAGGGTCTATCCTGGCAGGAAAAAGGGTTGGTTCTGATAGAGATACTAAGCTGCTGAGCACTGGCCTGTTGGCAGCGAAGTTTGCGTGCAGCACGCTCAATATGATGCACTATAGAAGCGAAAAGCGTTGCCCTGTCCCCCGTTTTTTGCCCTAGACTACGCGAAGCGATAATCTGCTGATTAACCTGATGATCATCCTCCCAGGGCAGTGCCGACACCCCTCGTAGCTCGGCCACAGTTCGCCCCATCCTCACCCCGTACTGTACTCTGGCCACAGCCGGATCCAGATTAGCCAGTTGCGCAGCGGTACTGATCCCGGCCCTCTCCAATTTAGTACTGGTCGCTCTACCCACACCCCATATCTGTGCAACCGGCATTATCTTGAGAAAACGCTCACGTCGTGCCGGGTCCGTAACGATCTCTATCACTCCGCCCGTAGCGGGATACTGTTTGGTTCCCCACTGCGCAGCTTTAGCCAGGGTTTTGGTTGTACCAATTCCGATCCCCGTTGGCATACCGGTTTGTTGCAATACTGCTCTGCGAATGCGACCTGCATAGCGCTCTAAGCCCTGGTGCTCAAAACCCGTTAAATCGAGGAAAGATTCATCGATACTATAGGGCACGATACTGGGGGCAAATGTCTCAAGAATAGTGCGGATTCGCTCACTAAGATTGGTATAAAGTGAAAAATTAGCACTACGCACTACCAGCCCATGACTTTGCTCAAAGTGCCGGAACTCATGATAGGGTGCCGCCATTTTAATGCCCAGCGCCTTTGCCTCAGCAGATCGGGCAATCGCGCAGCCATCATTGCTGGAGAGTACCACCAGAGGCTTACCAGCCAGCTCTGGCTGAAACACTCTTTCGGCCGATGCAAAGCAGTTATTGACATCTACCAGGGCGATAGCAGGGCTCAAATTGACCGCCTGTGCTGCGTAATCGAGGCGGTGACAACGCCCCAAATTTCCAGCATTTCACCTTCAGCAGGTGAATAAGGCGCTTCATCCCCCCCTTGATGCAAGCCGAACACACCCCTTGTTATCAGCAATCGGCGAACAACAAACTCACCTGCAACAACAGCCACCACGATATCATCACTACGCGGTGTCAATGAACGGTCTACCACCAGGATATCCCCATGTTCGATACGAGTTTCCGCCATGCCGTCACCGCCAACGCGCATATAAAACGTGGCTGCAGGTGCGCGTATCAACAGCGCATTGAGGTCCAGAGTATCACCAGAATATTCATCGTAGGAGCCGCCAAACCCGGTGGGCAATGATGTTTGACGCTGTGTTGTATCAACCATAAATCAATCAGATAAAATGAGTTTTCAGCCAATGATCATACAATACTACTGTATATATAGACAGTAGTATTGTATGATCATTGGCTGTTAAAAGCAGGGGCAGGCATTGATAAATAGAATTTTTATTACTGAAAAACAAGGTGTTACCAAGGTCAATTCTGACCTGTCTGGCATAACCCTGTAAGACGGCTCATCACAAATAGGGTACTGCTGACTTAGCGTTCATCCCAGCCCCCCTGCATAGGGGCCAGGGGTTACACGGGTCACCGCTGAGCATTCAGACGCGTGACATAAACTTACCGTTGGTTGTGTTCACTTTAATAGTTTCATTGGCTTCCAGGTATTCAGGCACCTGAACTTCTAATCCGGTAGACAGCAGTGCTGGCTTGGTTCGTCCAGTTGCCGTTGAACCCTTAATACCGGGTGCCGTATCAACAATTTTCAACGCCACAGACTGTGGTAATTCAATACCCAGTAATACACCATCCATTAATAGAGCTGTAATACCATCAAGCCCTTCAACCAGATAGCCTAGCTGACTCTCCAGCTCTTCCCGGTTCAACCCATACTGACTATAGTCTTGCGTATCCATAAAGTAATAGGTGGTATCATCCAGATAGGAGTATTGCACCTGGGTTCGAATACAATCAGCCTCCTTGATAAAGTCATCGCCCTTATAAGATTCATCCAGCTTTTGCTTGGTTTGCAAATGGGTAAAACGGATTTTATACAGGGTTGCAGCACCCCGTGATGAGGGACTCTTTGCCTCGACCTGTTTGACCACATGGGGCGCACCATTAACTTCAACAACCATCCCTCTTTTCAACTCACTTGCTTTAGGCACTATATCTCCTCTTTGCTACAATCGATTACGTTCAATATGAGACCTTTGCAGGAAAGCCATTTTGCTCCCATGCTGTGTTAAAAATGTGCTCAATATATTCAATTTTGACGTATTTTATGAAATTATCCTAGCCGGTTGCTGAAATTCGTTGAATCGAGCCAGACACAAGACAGGGTCAAGCGAGAAAGCAGGCAACCCCATGGATGGATGGGGTAGAATAGGTGGCATGCTCATAATCTCTCACTCAGTCAGTATTCCTGACGCTGAAATAGATATCAGCGCCATCCGCGCTCAGGGGGCCGGCGGCCAAAATGTCAATAAGGTATCCAGTGCAATCCACCTGCGTTTTGATATCAAGGCCTCCTCATTACCCGACTTTTACAAAACCAGACTGCTCGCACACAGGGATCAGCGCATCAATAAAAGTGGCGTTATCGTCATAAAAGCACAACAATACCGCACCCAGGAAAAAAACCGGGAAGATGCTCTGCAACGCCTGCAAGCCCTGATCAAGAGCATCTCTGTTGTAGCCAAGACCCGCAGAGCAACCAGGCCAACACGAGGTTCTAAAATCAGGCGAATGGACAGTAAAACCAAACGAGGTAAAACCAAAGCCCTGCGGGGCAAAGTTTCCGATTAGTTAAACGAACACAAGCAATCAACCAGGTATTTTAGGGATTATGCCAACTCCAAACCCCGCTGATCACTGCCCCTGCGGGAGCCATAAAAATTTTGCTCTGTGCTGTGAACCGTTTCTCAGCAGCAAAGCCTGTGCGCCGACCGCCGAAGCACTGATGCGCTCTAGATATTGTGGTTTTTATAGCGGCCATATTGACTACTTGATCGCAACATTACATCCATCAAAAAGAGAACCCGATGATCATCACAACCTTAAAATAACCTGCGCGAAACATCACTGGCTAAGCCTTAGCATCCGTGATGTTGAAAAGGGTCAACCTGATGATGACAAGGGAACCGTTGAGTTTATAGCCCGCTACATGGTCAACCAGCAACTTAGCCAGCTTCATGAACGCTCTAACTTTGTCAGGCATGGTAACCGCTGGTACTACCTGGATGGCCAACTCTTTGAACACAGCGCACAAAAAACCCCAAAAGTTGGTCGCAATGAGCCCTGCTGGTGTGGAAGCCTCAGAAAATACAAGAGATGTCATGGCGCAACTTAAG
>CAYYRK010000208.1:0-3831 GCA_964473915.1 uncultured Pseudomonadales bacterium | reverse complement strand
GATAATGGATCTACTGATTCCGCAAGGGAGGTTGTAGAAATTAAGTATCTTTGGGTAACCGTTTTCATGGTGGTTTTAATATGGTCAGGAATTGATCCAAAAGATCGGCCTACCTGGTTTCTGGAGGTTCTACCGGCTGTCATAGGATTGATTGTATTATCCATTACCTACAAATCATTTCGGTTAACGCCGCTGGTTTACACCTTAATTCTTGCTCACTGCATAATTCTAATGGTTGGAGGGCATTTCACTTATGCACAAGTCCCTCTTTTTGATACGCTGAAGGATCTCTTGGGTTCATCTCGAAACAACTACGATAAGGTGGGCCATTTCGCTCAGGGCTTTATTCCTGCGTTGATAGCCAGAGAGATCGTATTGAGAAAAAAGATAATTTATGGGGCTGCGTGGCAGCTATTTTTTATAGTCTCTTTTTGTCTGGGGCTTAGTGCATTTTACGAGCTGATTGAATGGTGGGTAGCATTAGCCACAGGTGGAGGTGCTGAGGATTTTCTGGGAACACAGGGTTATGTCTGGGATACTCAGTCTGATATGGGGTTTGCATTGCTGGGGGCAATAGCAGGTCTATTATGCTTAAGTAAACTACATGACAGGCAGTTAGCGAATATTGGCAGATCATCTTCAAGTTAAAGAGGGTGGAGTTCTTTTGTATCGACGCCTTAGACAGTAGATGCCGATTGAATAGCCTCTCAGGACAATCTGAGATCTTATGCCTCGCCGGATGCGCTCCATCGTCTGTGCTACAACTGATCGTGGTATATTACTTTTTAGCAAGCTCTGATTACTTGTCAGTCTAAGATTTACTACGCTGTTAATAATTAGGACAAGCGAATTATCACAGGAGATTTACATTGAAACTTCAATTCCTGGGTGCTACCGAAACAGTTACAGGTTCAAAATACCTGATAAGCCATAATCAACATAAAATACTGATTGATTGCGGGTTGTACCAGGGGGTTAAAAACCTGCGGCTGCGCAACTGGGCTCAGCTTCCAGTTAATCCAGGATTAATCGATGCAGTTGTATTAACCCACGCCCATATTGATCATAGCGGCTATCTGCCTGCTCTGGTCAAACGGGGATTTAAGGGCAGGGTTTATTGTTCGCCGGCGACCAATGCCCTGTGCAAAGTATTGCTGCCCGATGCAGGTTATCTGCAGGAGGAGGACGCTCGTTATGCTAACCGGCGAAAATTTAGTAAGCACCATCCCGCGCAGCCGCTTTACACGGAGGAAGATGCGATAGCCAGCCTTGGTCAGTTCCACCCTGTTGCTTGCGGTCATCCAGTAAAGATCACCCCCGAACTCACTATCGAATTTTCCCCGGTGGGGCACATTTTAGGAGCATGTGCAGTTAAGGTGAGCGATGGTAAAAAATCTGTACTATTTAGTGGTGACGTTGGTCGGCCAAACGATCCGATTATGTATCCACCCAAGCCGGTCAAAGCGGCAGATTATGTCGTCGTAGAGTCAACTTATGGTGATAGGCGACACCAAAAGGTAGATTCAGAAAAAAAGCTCGGTGATATCATCAACAAAACAATAAAACGGGGTGGCGTCGTATTGATGCCGGCTTTCGCCGTTGGCCGTGCGCAGACAATGCTCTATCTGCTATTACAACTAAAAAAGAAAGAGATTATTCCAAATATACCAGTTTATCTCAACAGTCCAATGGCGATCAGCGCAACAGAGATTTTCTGTGACTATCATGGTGAACACAAGATCGATGCACAGACCTGCGCAATGATCGATAACAGCACCACCTATGTGCGTACCGCAAAAGAATCGATCGCATTGAATAATAAAATATCCCCATCGGTTATTATATCCGCCAGCGGTATGGCCAGTGGCGGCCGTATTTTGCACCATCTGAAAATGCTTGCTCCAGACCATAGAAACAGCATTGTGTTTTTGGGTTTTCAGGCGCCGGGCACACGCGGGGAGAGTATCGTCAATGGAGCAACAGAGATTAAAATCCACGGTGCTTATCATCAGGTAAGGGCCGAAGTTCATTCATTAGATAGTTTTTCTGCACATGGTGATTACCAGGAGATTATCGACTGGCTTGCGCATATTAAAATCCCACCCAAAAGAACCTTCGTTACCCATGGAGAGCGTTCGGCCAGCGATGCGATGCGACGGCATATTAAGGAGCAGCTTGGCTGGGAAGCCTGTGTTCCTGAATACCTTTACGAAACTGAATTGAATTAGATATTAGTTGGGCCAGGAGATTATATGAAATATGTTGGGGCACATGTCAGTGCCAGTGGTGGAGTAGAAAATGCTCCGCTTAATGCAAAAAAAATAGGAGCAAAAGCTTTTGCCCTGTTCACTAAAAACCAAAGACGGTGGGAGGCAAAACCGCTCACCACTAAAAATATAGATAGTTTCAAGGATAATTGCAGCGAGCTTGGCTATACGCCTGAACAGATTCTTCCCCATGATAGTTATCTGATCAACCTGGGGCATCCAGAAACTGATGCCCTGGAAAAGTCACGCCTGGCATTTGTTGATGAGATGCAGCGCTGCAGTGACCTTGGTTTATGCTATCTGAATTTTCACCCGGGCAGCCACCTTAATAAAATTTGTGAGGAGAAGTCATTACAGCTCGTAGCTGAATCTATTAATCAAGCGCTTGAAAAAACAGAAGGGGTCACTGCTGTTATCGAGAACACAGCGGGTCAGGGAAGCAACCTGGGCTACTGTTTTGAGCATCTTGCAGCAATCATCAGCAAGGTAGAGGATAAAAGCCGAGTGGCTGTTTGCATTGACACTTGTCATACCTTTGTTTCTGGTTACGATTTGCGCACTAAAGAGGCGTGCGAAAAAACCTTTAACCAATTTGAGCAGATAGTGGGTTTTAAATACCTGAAAGGTATGCATCTGAACGATTCAAAAGCAGAGTTCGGTAGCCGAAAGGACCGTCACCATAGTCTGGGTGAGGGTTATATCGGTCTGCCCGTATTTGAGTATATTATGCGCGACCCACGTTTTGATCATATCCCCATGGTACTGGAAACTATCGACAGCACCCTCTGGAATCAAGAGATAGAACTACTCTATAGCTGGACGTAAGCAAGGAATCACCCTGTTGTAGAGTCACCCAATTTCTCCAATGGTAACTGTTAACTTAGGGGGCACTGGTCAGCGCAATGTGGTTGATGAAATTATTGGCTGGTTGTACCTTCATGGCGTTCAGCTTACAACTTATAGGGTAGTGATCGTGCAAAATGAATGAAGGGTCGTGTCAGGTTGTTGGTATCGTATTAGCGGGTGGTTTATCCCGTAGAATGGGCGGGGCAGAGAAAAGTCGGATGCAACTGGCGGGCAAAAGTCTGTTGGAGCATGTGCTGGACAGAGTGAGGCCTCAGGTTGATGTTTTGCTGCTCAATGCTAACGGCGACCCGCAGCGTTTTGCAGGTCTCCAGCTGCCAGTTATTGCAGATGTTATTTCTGGGTTTGCAGGACCGCTGGCTGGCATTTTGACCGGTATGGAATGGGTTCAGGAAAATTATCCGAGGTGTCAATGGCTGGCCAGTTTTGCCGCAGACACTCCCTTCCTGCCCAGGGACCTGGTGGCGCGTCTGGTGAGCCAGGTTCAGCTTGCAGAAACCTCGCTAGCCTGTGCGGCAAGCAATGACCGTACCCATCCAGTCTGTGGTCTATGGCCGGTATCCCTGGCAAAAGAGCTACGCAGGGCGATGGTTCAGAATAATAGTCGAAAAGTGGGTGCCTGGGCGGCACGATACGATTGTGTTCAGGTGAGCTGGGATAGCCAGGGTTACGACCCCTTTTTTAATATCAACAGGCCACA
>CAYYRK010000207.1:0-3861 GCA_964473915.1 uncultured Pseudomonadales bacterium | reverse complement strand
AGGCGATAAAAATGGCCCCTGTCATTCTTGCACTTAAAGCCTGCCCCTGGGCTGATGTGCGTGTTTTGGCGACAGCCCAACACCGGCAACTGCTGGACCAGGTGTTAAATATTTTTAGTATCGAGCCAGACCTGGATCTGAACATCATGCGCCCGAATCAATCATTAACCGCGCTGACCTCACGCCTGCTCACTAATCTGGATGAGGTATTGCTGGAAGAAAAACCAGATGTTGTTCTAGCTCAGGGTGACACCACTACGGTAATGACCACAGCGCTGGCCTGTTTTTACCATAAAATTCCCTTTGGTCATGTGGAAGCCGGGTTAAGAACGGGGGATCGTAACAACCCCTTTCCAGAAGAGATGAACAGAGTGATAGCCGGGCATTTGGCCCAGTGGCACTTTGCTCCCACCGACAGTGCCCGTCAAAATCTATTGCGAGAGGGCATACCTGATTCAGATATTACAGTAACAGGAAATACCGTAATTGACGCGCTGTTAAGCGTGGCAGACCAGGCGATTGAACTGCCAGTTCAGCTGGATGAGACAAAGCGACTGATTCTTGTTACCGCGCACCGACGTGAAAACTTCGGCAAACCCTTTGAAGAAATTTTCCGGGCAATAGCTACCCTGCTCAAAAATAACCCTGATATTCAGGTGCTCTATCCGGTACACCCCAACCCCAATGTCAAAGATACCGCCCACCGAATTTTGGGTGGCTGCCCACAAGCTGTGCTATGTGAACCGCTCGATTACCTGCCCTTTGTTGAAGCGATGAAAAGAGCCTACCTTATCCTGAGTGACTCTGGCGGAGTGCAGGAAGAAGCTCCGGCGCTCGCCAAACCTGTATTGGTGTTACGGGATGAAACCGAGCGGCCAGAAGCGGTGGATATGGGTGTGGTCAAGCTGGTAGGCTCTAATCATGACTTGATCGTTAATGAGGTTCAGCAGTTACTGGATGACAAGAATGCTTATAAACTGATGGCCAAGGGTGTTTCACCCTATGGTGATGGAAAGGCAACACCAAGAATTGTTGATGTGCTTACCCAGTATTTTGAGTGAATATACCTGGAAAAACGGGCTGCAACCCACTTGGGTTTAATCTACATGGCCAACTATAAAAAATATTTGAAAACAGGGAAGTGCTTTTTATGAGCAGAGTCAGCCTGAACAGCATCTCAGTGGTGATTCCGACACAGGACCGCCCCGAACTTCTTTTTGAAGCGATTCGTAGTGTAAAAAATCAGACGCTGCCAGCGAAAGAGATAATAATCGTTGATGATGCATCCTCAAATAGGGTTGACCAGGATGAGCTGCGCCATACATTTGGTACCAACATCAAAGTGATTCGCAATGAACAGAGTCGCGGCCTAGCCTGGGCACGGTATAGAGGCGTAAAAGAATGTACTGGAAAGTGGGTCGCTCACCTGGATGATGATGACCTGTATGATAAAGATTTCCTTAAAGACACCATTAACATCCTTTGTGAACATTCTGCTATTGAAGCTGTTTTTATAGGTGTTAAAGGGTTTGGCGCGCGCGGGCAAGCTTTCAATAATACCCAGCAGATGGGCCTTGAAAGTTTTCATAAATTGAACACAAAAAATAGCGGTAACCAGGACTTGTTATTTTTTCCCAGTGAGCAATTATTGCCCGAACTTTTGCGCAAAGTCCCTATGGCTTTTCAAAGAGTTGTAACTCGAACCGCAGTGTGGCAGGAGATTTCACATCTTAGGAAGACCGCGTATGCAAGGGTTAATGATCTTCCTGACAATGATGATGTGTTTGACTATTTAGGCGGGCCTCTTAGAGATTCAGAGTGGAGTATATATGCAGTCGCAACCTGTCAAAATACTGCATTATTGAACAGGCCACTTTACCTGCAGCGTTGTGATGGGCAGGGTTATTCATCTAAAGTTTCTCAAAAAGAGCGCCATACATCTCAGAATATTATTATTAAATCGACGCTTCTGCGTGCTAGTGAAAGGCTGAAAGAACTGGAGCCGTGGAAAGAAGAGATAAAAAATAGTGCAGCCACAACATTTTTTGATGCATCTTATTTTTGGAGTTCTGAAAGAAATAAAAAAAGAGCTTTATACATGTTGTTTAAAGCGATACAAACAAAGCCAAGATTATTACACATCAAATTCTTTTTCAGAATTATATTGCCGAGAATAGCGAGATGACTATGTCAGTAAGCCAGTTGAATTATAGTTTTTTTTCAAAATCCATAGCATGGCGCATTCGTAGGGTGTGGCAATATTGTTGGGTAAGGTATCACTCATGGAGGACTCCCTTAATCAGCGTTTCTGGGATAAAAATCCCTATTTCCTTACCGATCTCTGACAACGTCCGTGAAGCGCTAATTAAAGGTGGTTATGAAGCTGCTGAACTAAGAACTATCGAGTCAAACTTGAGCCCTGATGATCGTGTTCTTGAGATTGGAACTGGCTTAGGGCTGATTTCCTCTTACTGTGCTTCCCAGATTGGGGGGGATCGAGTTTATACTTTTGAGGCAAATCCACAACTTGAACCGTTAATCCGTGATGTATATGCTAGAAATAATGTTACCGCGAACCTGGAAATAGGGATGCTTGGTAATGGCAATGGAACTTCAGATTTTTTCGTGCATGAGGATTTTTGGTCTTCATCAAAACAGAGCCGGGCAGGTGTTTCAAACGTGATCACCGTGCCAGTTTTTGACGCTCAAGAAGTTATATCGCGTATAATGCCAACATTTCTAATAATGGATATAGAGGGAGGGGAGGCTGAGCTCCTCAAGATTCTTGATCTCAGCATGATTACTAAAATAGCTATTGAGCTACATACACACTTATTGGGGCAAGCCAAAGTAAATGAGCTGCGAGATTTTTTATTAAATAACGGGTTTAAAATTGATCAAAACTACTCTACCGTTATTGACGGGCATTCACAGGAACTATTTCTTACCCGGTGACTACCAATATATAAATTTTCCAAATTGGAATAGTTGGTTTCACCCTTCTATGTTTCGGGAGTATGGAGAGTAAGTGATTTTTACGAATATATGTTGCAAAGTCAAACGCAGTCGGTAGTCAATAGGAGAATATAGCCAACAGATGACTGATTATTTGCAGTATCTCAGGTCTTCTTTTTTAGGGAATGTAAATACTTTAGCTGAGCATAAAAAAACGGTAGCAAAAAAACCGGATATATTTTCTGGCATTGCTCAGTTGCAAAAACACTGTTCACATGAAACTGAGGCCGATCCGCACCTGCCTGTTTTTATATTCTCCGCCGGTTGGCGTTCCGGGTCTACGCTTTTGCAACGGCTGTTAATGTCCGACCCTGATCTGTTTATCTGGGGTGAACCTTTCGATCACTGTGGCATTGTGCAAGCCCTTGCAGAAACAACTAAAGCCTTTACACCTGAATGGCCGCCTGAACGCTATTTTTATGATGGCTCGAATGCTCAGGAATTATCAGGCCGTTGGATAGCAGACCTTTATCCGTCACTGGAGGAGTTGCGCCAGGGTCACCGGGCAATTTTTGAATCGATGTTTGCAAAACCTGCAGGCAAAGCAGGGGCAACGCGTTGGGGGCTTAAAGAGGTACGGCTTGGTGCAGAGCATGCCTACTATTTAAAATGGTTGTTTCCCAAGGCTCGTTTTTTGTTTATTTACCGTAACCCGCTAGAAGCGTATCGTTCCTATTGTGGGCATGGGCGGGCCTGGTACGCTGCCTGGCCGAACAGGCCGGCATTTACAGCTACGGCATTTGGTCAACACTGGAAAAGGCTTGTCAGCGGTTATCTTGCTCATGCAAGTGCCGTTGATGGTTTGTTGATACCCTATGAAAAGTTGATAGCGGGAGGTGATGTTAT
>CAYYRK010000206.1:0-3983 GCA_964473915.1 uncultured Pseudomonadales bacterium | reverse complement strand
TAAATTTATGGCAGCCTGAACAGCCTGACTCAAAATAATTCTCCTGTTTCAACATATTAGTGATACGCCACCGGCTAAAGCCGGATTGATCGGCCGTGCGTCCGATTGTGCCCTCTCCAAAAACTGGGGGAGGGACAGGGTGAGGGTTCAAGATTCAACCTCGGTGCTGCTCACCCCTCATCCCCACCTTCTCCCCTCAAGGGGAGAAGAAGTTAACGGGAAAGCAGTGAAAAAACGGGGTTAATCGGTCATTGGTTCCGGTAAACCGTCTTTCTCTACACATGGGTGCTGCGCCTGATTGAGGCAAAGCTGATAGCTAGAGGAGCGCTGCGGAGGGTTAAACTCCATCACGTTGATGATTGCAGCCTCACCTACCTGGCCATTTTGTAGTTTGACCCTGCCGGTGATATCCAGCTTTTTGATCAAAACCCGGTCAGCACCCTCTTGATTATTTAACAGCTCCCAACCGACAAAGACCGGAGCCTGGGTACTATTGTAGCCAGTATCACAACAGTGGCGACCAGACTTCCCGTTGAGAGAGACCAGACACCAGGAGGGTTTACCCCCGCTATTGATAAAATACCCTCCAGTCGATTTCTTGAGATATAAACGCAGGCTTTGTGCTTCGCTACGCTGAGAGTCATCATCTGTAGCTTCGATACATATTTTACGTGTATCAGCAAAACGTGCCTTGTGAAAAACAGGGGTCACCGGGTGGGTGTAACCCAGCAGTCGCACCGATGAAACGGCATTATTCCAATGCTCACCATACTCATCCTCAAGATCTTCAATTCCTGCGTGGCCCCTCGCATCCACTTCAATACAGCGCCCCTCATAATTCGGTTCAGAACATAGCTGCCATCTCCCTCTAAATTCCAGCGAAGATATCTGAACATGATGGCCCTGTATTTTCTGCAAATCAGAAAGACTGATATTGACCAGCTCGGAATAGGCTCCGCCAAAACGCTTATCATCAAACAATCTAATGTAGGGGGTCCAGTTATCATGCAGCCCTGGCCATTGGCCACCCCCGCGTGACTCAGCACCCACAGCGGAAAATATCTTCTTATTTCTATAAAAGTAAGCTGTTGGAATAAAGGCTGTATTGTCGGGCAGGGAGAAGGTGTCGCTGACAGCGAGTACACACCATTTTGTATCCGTTTGCCATAACACCCCGGACTCATTAACCAGGGAGGCCGTGCAAGCATTCAGCTTCAACTCTGCCACAGGGTCGGTAATAGCCCCCCGAAACCCCTGCCAAAGCGGAGTAAAAGGTACTCCACAAAATGCAACAGCACGCGGCCGAGCGGCCCAAAGCGGCCGCTTGTTAGCATCGATCACCTGAAGGTTACAATCATACCCCAGCTGAAGCGCACTGCCCCTTCCGGCTGTGTTGGTTTCCCAAAAGCTGTTGCCGGCTTTATCGCGCACACTAAGGTTACCCTCTTCACTAAAACACAGGCGACGCTTTGGCCCCTTGCCCCGCCCCGTTGAGGTATTAGTGGCCCAAACTGCTATACGACGCCCCTGGTGCCGCTTCGTTTTATAAAGCACAAGGTTGCCATCATTCTGCCAAATCAGTACCGCTGTGCCGTTTTCAGCCAGCGTTTTTTGTGCCCAGATACAGCGCCCCCTTTCAAGGGCTACAGGCTCATCGGCAACAAAGTCAACGGCACCTCTTAGCAATACCAGGTTACCATTAACCAGGCGACAAACTCTGCCAGCCCGGCCTGTAGTATTAGATTTCCATAGTGGCGTAAGGCGATCGATTGTTTTCTGTGAAAGAACAAGGTTTCCATTATCCTGCCAACGCAGTGCCAACTGATCATTTTCTATCAATGTAAAATCTGCACCTGCAAAAACACACTGCCCCTTCTCCAACACCTGGGCCGAAAAAACCACTGTAGAAAAGACCAGGAGAAACCCTGTTGCAAATAAAATCTTTAATTTCTTCATGAAAAAATAGTTCGAATGACTCACTGATAGTAAAAGTTAAGCTACAATGCCCGGCAGCGCTGTGAGCGTAGCACTATAGCTTATAATTTGTTAGCCCGGATAGCAGTCGGGATTATAAAAGAAATTTCAAAGGCAATAAAAAGTGAACGATATCATAAACTATTCCTGGTCAGTCGATTACTCGTCCAACACCACCGAAAAACCAGCTGACACCTCTGATGAGATGATCGCCTTTGATCTGTGCAGCAAACACAACCTGCCGGACAATACCATTTTGGCCAGAAGCCAACGTAGCCAGGTTCAGCGAACCATCAAAACAGATGTTTTTTATCTATTGAACAACTGTACTGAGTTTAAAACACGGGATGAGCACTTTAATTACCTGGCAGAACTCTACCCCAACATAAAAAGCCACCCTGCTGAGATAAAACAGATTTTAAACGAAGTCTGTGAAACAGGGCTGATGCTCAAGCATCGCGATGTTGTCAAAACACTCAGCCACACTACCCACGAGACTCCCCCCGAAAGCAAACCAGTCGTGTTTATACCCACTTGCGACCGGCCTGAATCACTCAAGAGGCTTTTATTATCCATCCATGCTAACTGTGACCTGAACCAGATTGCCCACTGCATAGTGCTGGAAGATTCACGCATGCAGGCCCACCATACCAGGAACCAACAGGTTATTGAGGAGATCAACCTCGCCCACCCCTTTAAAATCCGATATATCGGGGCATCCAAACAGGATGAACTCATTTCGTTACTCACTCAAAAATTGCCAATGTATCAAGATGAGATAGACTTTCTGATTGGCCGCACTGCGAATCGCTCCACCAGCACCCCCGGGCGTAGCCGAAACCTCGCCCTGCTATTATCGGTGGGACAAAATGCACTGCTGCTAGATGATGATATTTTATGTCAAGCCATTAACCCGCCAATATCAAAAACAGGCATTGAGATATCATTTAACCCCAGAGACGCTGAATTCTATAAGCTGAAAGAGGATTGGCTGCCCCAGAAACCAGCCGCCAATAGCGACCCTCTGGCGCTGCACGCTCAGCACCTGGGCATGCAGCTAGGCACCACTCTACAGAAACTAACCCACAGTGGTGAAGGCAATCATCAGCTGCAAATAGAATCGACAAACGCGATTGAAAAGCTCTCTGCACAATCAAAAATTCTAATTACAGCCTGCGGAACTTACGGCGACCCTGGCACATCAAGTGGCGAATGGATCTATCATCTATCCGAGGCGTCCAGAAGCAAGCTCTGCGAGTCTGAAGATAAATACAGCCATGCCAAAACCACAAGAAACAACTGGCTAGGAAGATCCAGATACCATCTGACAAATTCAACCATCTTGATGTCAGCCGTCACTGGCTTGCATAACCATGAACTGCTGCCCCCCTATTTCCCCTCCCTCAGCAATGAAGATTATCTGTTCGGGAAAATGACACAGCTTATTCACCCCGATGCTCTGGTCATGGATTATCCCTGGGCTGTTCCGCACCTGCCTGTCGATGAGCGCACCTGGGGCCACAACGATAATAAATTCAACATCAACCCTGGTTTCCTACGCCTAACAAGCGATCTCCTGCATAGCGCAGAAAATAGCCTGCACTCTAAAAACGCACAGTTAAAGCTAACAGTCCTGGCTCATCTTTTTCTGGACCAGTCAGAAACGCCCTATCAGCGTCTTCACGAGATGCTAACCGAACATATCACAACTATACGCACTGAGCGCTTGTGCAGCCTTAACCAGGCACTGGTCGATTCTCCCAACGCCCCCGATTACTGGAAAAAAGATATCAAAAATGGCATAGATACTTACCAGTCTTCGCTAACAGACCAGGAAGACCTCAGAATAGCTGATGGCCCGGACAATGCCATAAACGGCGTATTGCTCGACTATATGACAACCTCTTGGCGACAGTTCGGCAAGGCACTATTGGCATGGCCACAGATAAGGGAGGCCGCTGCAACTATTATCGACCAGGGGTTTCTGGAATAACCAACCCTCGCAAATT
>CAYYRK010000205.1:0-4024 GCA_964473915.1 uncultured Pseudomonadales bacterium | reverse complement strand
ATCTTGGGGAAGTTGAGGACGAAACTGAAAAGAAAAAACACGAAGAGGTTGCCGAGCAGTATAAGAGCCTGGTTGAGAGAGTTAAAAAGGCGCTTGATGCTGAGGTCGACGAGGTGCGAATTACTCACCGCTTGACCGAATCTCCAGCCTGCCTGGTGGCAGGTGAGTATGATATGGGGGCTCAGATGCGCAGAATCATGGAGTCGGCAGGCCAAAAAGTGCCTGATAGCAAGCCCTCTTTTGAGCTTAACCCGGAGCATCCGTTGGTTGCGAAGCTTGATGGTGAACAAAATGAGGAGCGATTTAGCGATCTTGCCTCTGTAATCTTTGATCAGGCACACCTTGCGGAGGGGGGGCAGCTGCACGACCCAGCTACCTATGTGAAACGACTGAATAAACTTCTATTGGAGTTAAGTCTCTAAAGAGAGCTGTTTCTTTGGTTTTTTTTGCGAAGGCGGTTTTTATAAGCCGCCTTTTTTATAGCTTTATTCATGTTAAGTTCTTCAGGGGAGAAACTGCGGCTTGTGAATTTTTGCTGAACCAGCACTTATTGTTGCGGGACAAGAAGATTCTATATAATATCTTAGGTTTTATTTGGCGTGAATGGAGAACAGGGATGAAAAAAGTAATTGGTAGCGTGATTTTATTGGCGGCATCATCCACAGCGATGGCGGTTGCGCCGGGTGGCCCTGATTGTGGTTGGGGTAATATGTTGTTTGAAGGGGGTTCCGGTCTTCCTCACCATATCGTGGCATCATCAACCAATGGAACATCAGGCAATGCAACTTTTGGCATGACTAGTGGTACCAATGGATGTGCTACTGATGGCGCCTTAACTTATGGTGGAGATAAAAGCGCACTAAACCTCACATCTATTCTGGATGAGTTTTCAGAAGATGTAGCAAGAGGTCATGGTGAAGCCCTGAATGCTGTTGCCGTGATGATTGGCGTTGAGAATTCTGATCGCTCACTTTTTTCTGAAGTGATGCATGAGAATTTTGCAGTTATTTTTCCAAGCGAGAATGTAACCGCAGAAGAAGTCCTTTCTTCTGTTAATGAAGCAATGAAAGCACATGAGCAATTGGCTCAATACGCTGTCTGATTCTTGATTTAAACAACCTAAAAATGCCCTGCCTCCTAATAGAGGCAGGGCATTTTTTATGAAACGATGATATATAAAAAATTACTAATCCTTCTTTTTGCGCTCTTCTCATCTGCTCTGTATGCGAAGAATAGCGATTACATTCAACAATTACAGAAAGAGGCTGAACGTAACAACTTGTGGCAGCAGCCAGAGTGGTTAAATCTTCTTCATTACCGCCAAGCGCATGTTGCCAGGCAACAATTTGAGAGCTCGATAGATGACAACTCTTTTTTCCTAGCTGCAACCGGAAAGAACAACCCCAGGCTTGAACTAAAAGCGACTCTGTCCGCTTTGTTTAAAACTGAAGAAAATGATAATAACCATGCATTATGTCGCTTTGTTGCGCGTTTTAGTTGGTTATCACATCAATTAGCCATTAAAAAGAGTCGCTTACCCAAGGTTGAATGTAAAGATTATAAAACATGGAGAAAGATGATCCCGTCAGAGCAGGTGACGATGATCTTTCCGGCATATCATCTCAACAGCCCCTCGTCCATGTTTGGTCACACACTCCTTCGACTTGACCCAAGTGAAGATGAATCATGGTCTGATTGGCTCTCCTTTTCAATTAATTTTGGCGCCAATATCAGCAATTCCGATAACTCGATGGCATACGCTTATAAGGGGCTGACTGGTGGCTACCCAGGGCAATTTATCGTTACACCTTATTATACAAAAAT
This sequence comes from uncultured Pseudomonadales bacterium, assembly GCA_964473915.1. Taxonomy (GTDB): domain Bacteria; phylum Pseudomonadota; class Gammaproteobacteria; order Pseudomonadales; family IMCC2047; genus CAYYRK01. Next base: position 2,200 of record CAYYRK010000205.1, on the reverse strand, counting down.
TCTTGAATATTCCCGGATTGAGCGGCGGGATATCTGGGAATACCAATTGAATTTGATGCCTGAAGAGGTTGAACGACTGGTGAAACATTTATGGGAGTTAAAAGAAGTCAATTTTGATTACTTCTTTTTTACCGAAAATTGCTCCTACCGATTGCTGGAATTACTTGAGGTAGCACGTCCAGGGATTGAATTGACAGACGAATTTGTAGTAACAGCAATACCAGTAGATACCGTTAGGGCAGTTGAACAGGCAGGCATGATTGAAGAAATAAAATATCGCCCCTCACGAGAGAGAGTCTTGCAATCAATGATCCAAACGTTAGATGAGAATGAACGGGCAGTTTTGATTAATCTCATCCAATATCCAGATATTGAGTATGAGGCGTCATTTTCTCGCTTACCGGAAAACAAACAGCGGTTTTTAGCTGAAACAGCCTATAAGTTACTTCGGTTCCGGCAAAACAAACAGGTAAGAGATCAGTCCGCAGCAAGAAAAAGTCATCAGCTTCTATCAATCATCAACCGTTATCCTGTGGGCGTGGAGCAGCCGGTTGCTTTCCCCGTGCAACCTGAAAAAAGCCACCATTCCAAGCAGTTGGCGCTGAAAATGGGTGAGCGTGATAAAACAAACTATACCGAACTTGGCTTTAGAATGTCTTTTCATAGCTTGGAGGATAATGAGTTAGGGTTCCTGCGTGGCGCTCAGATTAACATTGCCAGTGTGCGTTTGCGGCGTAGTGAAAAAAATAGCCTTTTCCTTCAACAACTCGATTTTGCTGATATTTTTTCATTAACGCCCAGAACACAGTTTTTTGACCCGCTTTCCTGGCGGGTTCGAGGTGGGCTGGAAAGAGTTCATCGAAGTGGCAAAGATCGCCTGGTTTCCCATATTTCAGGGGGCGGCGGTTATGCATGGAACTTAACCTCAGATGGCATCGCCTATACGCTATTAACGGCTCGGATTGAAGCCAACAATGAGTTTAAACACTCTATTGAACCTGCACTGGGAGCAGCTGCCGGCTTACTTTTACATAATGATATCGGCACGGGGAAATTAGAGCTGGCATCTGAAAAATTCTCGGGCGGAACCAATTCAACACGGTTGGAATACGAGCAAAATTGGGTGCTTGCCAGAGATCATGCAATGAGGTTCACCTTCAAACGGGAGTGGTATTCACACAAAGAGCTCTCTGAAGTTGGATTAAGCTATCAATTTCATTTTTAACTGTAATGTAATGATTCGATTAGCCTCTATTATTTGCTGTTTTTTAATATCGGGTTGCTCGTCTGTTTTCTTTTTCCCTATGAGCGCCCATATTCTGACACCCGATCAACTCGGGTTCGATTATCAAGATATATATCTGGAAACAAATGATACTCTAACCCTTCATGGCTGGCTCCTTCCTGCAAAGGGTGAGACAAAAGGAAGTGTCTATTTTCTTCATGGTAATGCTGAAAATATTAGCACCCATGTCCAGAGTGTTTATTGGCTGCCAGAAATGGGCTACCAGGTGTTTTTGCTAGATTATCGTGGTTTTGGTTTGTCTGAGGGTAAACCGAATTTGTCCGGTGCGCTAGAGGATATAAAAACAGGATTTAATTGGCTAGTTAAACAGGAATCTATTTCAGGAAAGCCTGTTTTTTTACTGGGCCAGAGTCTCGGGGCGAGCATGGCGATCTATTTTGCAGCAACTGATCATAATGCTCAAAACCACCTTGCAGGTGTCATTAGCGATGCAGCATTTACACGTTATCGTGATATGGCACGTCATGTGGCAGACCAGGCATGGATTACCTGGTTGCTGCAATACCCCGTTTCATGGTCTATTGTCAGGCAATATGACCCGGTTGACTATGTGGCTTTTATCTCCCCGATCCCACTGCTGATCATACATAGTCGTGATGATGAAATTATTCCATTTGAATATTTCAACGTACTATTTGATGTTGCAGCAGAGCCGAAAACTCAGGTTGAAACGAAAGGGCGTCATGGCATGACCTTTAATGACCCACACAACAGACGGATTCTACTCGATTTTTTTGAGAGGCAGGGTCAATAAGTTGGCAGATACAGATGAAGCTCTGTTACTTGAGATTCAGGAGAATACATTGAATAATTGCCGCAGGAAGTTTAATGCTCTGCTGGTTAGTTGATTCTATTTTCCGGAACCAGCTCTGTTAGCAGTTTTAGCAGATGTAC
>CAYYRK010000204.1:0-4027 GCA_964473915.1 uncultured Pseudomonadales bacterium | reverse complement strand
CTACAACGGCACCGACCATGTTTCTATTGATGTAAATATTACCCGCCTTGATAGCGGTAGCGGCCTGGTTGGCGCTTAATTGAATACGGGTATGAATACCGGCAGTGAGCCCAAAGCCGGTGCTATTGATCGCATCGAAAACCTGTGTCAGTGTCCCTGCCTGGTAACGTATTACATGGATAACCGGGCCAAACACCTCCTCTTTGAGTAGAGCGATGCTGTTTATTTCATAGAGGTGTGGGGCGAAGAAAAAGCCATGATCACATTCGTCATGAAGCTCGCACGCGTAGAGTAGCTTAGCCTTGCCCTGCATAGCATCGACATGAGTATTCAGAGCGGCCAATGCCTGGGCGTTTATTAGCGGCCCTATATCAGTGCGCAGTTTGTCAGGGTTGCCTATCCGCAGCTCCTGCATAGCACCGATAATCATCTGGATGATCCTGTCTGCAATATCCTCCTGCAGAAATAGTACCCGTAGTGCAGAGCAGCGTTGACCGGCACTTTGAAAACCTGAAGCGATAACATCATCGACAACCTGCTCCGGTAGTGACGTAGAATCCACCACCATACAGTTTTGCCCTCCGGTTTCTGCAATCAAGGGTACCCGAGTTCCCGGCCGGTTTGCCAGTATTCTGGAAATAATCGTTCCTACCTGGGTAGAGCCGGTAAACATCACCCCGGCTATGCGCTCATCGGGTAGCAGATGTTCAGCAATATCTCCACCTGAGCAGTTTGCCAGTTGTACCACATCGTTGGGGAAGCCACATTCATCTAATAACTCAATGGTGAATTGGGCGATATATCGGGTAGATTCAGCGGGTTTGGCAATCACGGTATTGCCAGCCGCCAGAGCAGCAGATACCTGCCCCAGAAAGATGGCCAGGGGGAAATTCCAGGGGCTGATACAGAGAATGACCCCGCGTGGTTCCAGCTTTCCGTGCTCTCCCCAAATTTTGATGGATGAGTTGAGCTTGCAGGCCTGGGCGGCATAGTAACGGCAGAAGTCGATAGCTTCTCTCAGTTCGGCAATCGCATCCTTGATGGTTTTACCCGCCTCCTTTATGCAGAGGGCGATCAATTGATCCTGTCTGTTTTCCAGGGCATCAGCCAGGTTTTGCAAGCACAGGGCTCTGGTTTGTACGCCTGTGTTTGACCAACCTTCAAATGCCCTGGTGGCCAGTGTTAGATAATTGTCCAGTTCGATAACAGGGGTTAACGGAATTCTGGCGACTATTTCCCGATAATCGGCCGGGTTGATCGATGTTGATATTGTGGGCGAAAGCCTCTTGCTGGGCTGCATGAGCTGCGTTGCACACCAACGGTTGATGTTTCTCTCCAGCGCTATAAGGGATGGGATGTCAGTCAGGTCGATCCCTTTGGAGTTGATCCGTTCGCCGTTATACAGATCTTTGGGTAGAGGAATATGGGGGTTGGTTACATCGGGCCAATCCCTAACCTTGGCAACGGGATCCTCTATCAGATCCTCGATAGCAATTGAGCGGTCGGCAATATTGTTGACGAAGGATGTGTTAGCTCCGTTTTCCAATAATCGCCGCACCAGGTAGGCCAGCAGGTTCTCATGCTTTCCTACCGGCGCGTAGATACGGCAGGGGATTCTATTTTCCTGTAACAGGGCATCAAAGAGCCCTTCACCCATACCATGCAGACGTTGAAACTCGAAGCCCTTCTGGTTGCCTGCTATTTCCAGAATATAGGCCACCGAGTAGGCATTATGGGTAGCGAATTGTGGATAGATAAGATCACGGTTTTCAAGCATCCGCCTGGCACAGGCTTGGAAGGAAACGTCTGTCGAAGCCTTGCGGGTGAAGACCGGGTAAGCGTCTAGTCCATCCACCTGACTGCGTTTAATTTCAGTATCCCAGTAGGCACCCTTGACCAGTCGCACCATCATTTTACGCTGAGCAGTTCTACATAGGTCGGTGATCCAGTCGATGATCAGGATGGCACTTTTCAGGTAGGACTGTACAGCGATCCCGAAACCCTCCCAGCCAGCGAGTTCTTTATCTAAAAAAACCTCTTCGATGATATCCAGATAGAGGTTAAGCCGGTTTGCATCTTCGGCGTCAACGGTAAGCCCAATGTTGAATTTTTTTGCCAGTTTTGCCAAAGATCTTAATCGTGGCAGCAGTTCGGCGTGAATACGTTCACTTTGGGAGAATTCGTAGCGCGGGTGAAGTGCAGACAGCTTCACCGAGATCCCCGCACCATTGATAGGGTCTTTGTCCGGCGTTAATTTGCCAATCTGCTTGATGGCATCATAGTATGCCTGGTAGTGTGAATCTGCATCGTTCATGGTGCGTGCGGCCTCGCCCAGCATGTCATAGGAGTAGCGGAAGCCTTTGGCCTCCTCCTGCTTTGCGCGGTTGAGGGCCTCTTCGATGCTGCAACCTAGAATAAACTGGCTGCCCATCATACGTATGGCCCGATACAGGGCGGCGCGAATAACAGGTTCACTCAAACGGCTGCTGATTTTTTGCAAAAGATTCAGTTTGCGCGGCTTATCTCCCTGGCCGCAGTTGATCAACTTGCCGGAGATCAATAAACCCCAGGCTGAGGCATTAACAAAGAATGAGGCATCACGTCCCAGGTGTGATCTCCAGTTACCCTCTACGAGTTTGTCGCGAATAAGAAGGTTTGCGGTGGTTTTATCCGGGACCCGTAATAGCGCTTCTGCCAAACACATCAGCACAATCCCCTCCTGTGTTGAGAGGGCGTACTCATTGAGAAGATCTTGAACCAACGTGGTATTGGCTGAGCTGGTGCGCAGTAGTTGGGTATATTTTAACGCTGTATTGTGCACCCGGGATCGGGCCTGGTCTGGCAACTGTGCTAGCGGTAATAAAAGCTCAAGGAGCGGGCGCTCCTGACTATGAGCGTTTTTACAAATCGCTGTTCGTAGCGGATTGATGCTTGTCTGGGAATGAGGTATCAACATAGGGGGCACCTCTTCTTAGCGGTATTGATCTCCAGTTTAACCCAGTATTAGATGCCGCGCACGGATGGCTTTTCGGGTGTGTAATCGATCAATGGGGGCTATCGCAACTTGTCAGATGATTGTTTATCACCTGCAGGAAAGCCTCGCCATATTTTTTTAACTTGCGCTCGCCTACACCGCTGATCTGGCCGAATTGCATCAGGTTCTGTGGTAGGGTTACGCACATCTCCTGCAGCGTGCGGTCATGGAAAATAATATAGGGTGGAACCCCCTGTTGTTCGGCAAACTCTCGGCGGCACTCTCGCAGTGCCTCCCACAGGGCGATATCTATATCTTCAGACAGTGGTGTTTTGGTTTGTCGCTTAACCGTTTTTTGTTTAATGTCATGACGCAGTTCGATAGACTCCTCGCCTCGCAACAGTGGACGGCATGTTTTTACCAGCCGCAGGGCTCCAAAATGTTCCAGGTCAACACTTAGATAGCCTCTGGCAACCAGTTGCCGGAATACCGAGCGCCACTGGTCTTTATCCAGCGCCTTGCCGATACCGTAGGTGGATAACTGCTGGTGATTGTATTGGCGGACTTTGTCAGTGTTGGCCCCCAGCAGTACGTCGATCAAGTAGTTGACGCCGAAACGCTGGCCGGTACGATAAGCAGCGCTTAACGCCATGCGGGCGGCCTCGGTGCCATCCCAGGTGTTGACTGGTTCCAGGCATGTGTCGCAGTTGCCACAGTCCTGGGGCAGGGCATCATCAAAATAATTCAGCAGAGCTCGGCGGCGGCAACTGGTTACCTCGCATAGCCCCAGCATTGCGTTCAAGCGGTGTTGTTCGGCTCGTTTGTGCTCTTCGCTACCCTCTGAATTCTCCATCATTTGACGCAGTTTGATCACATCTTGCAGACCATAAATCATCCAGGCATTGGCAGGTTTGCCATCACGGCCAGCGCGACCGGTTTCCTGGTAGTAGGATTCCACCGTTTTTGGCAGGTCAAGGTGAGCTACAAAACGGACATCGGGTTTATCAATACCCATACCAAAGGCGATAGTGGCTACCACAATAACCCCCTCTT
>CAYYRK010000203.1:0-4133 GCA_964473915.1 uncultured Pseudomonadales bacterium | reverse complement strand
CCTTTACAGAACGATATACAAAGCAGCTTGCCCGCTGCTGCGTGATCATCCCGGCCCGAAATGAACAGGAGAGCATCGCCTTGGTTATCCAGCAGGTTCAAACTGCCTGCGCGGTTGACCTGGTGGTCGTGGATGACAACAGCAGTGACGAAACAAAAACTGTTGCCCGCAATGCTGGTGCGACGGTACTTTCATTGCCAGTCAAACTTGGCGCATGGGGAGCAACGCAAACAGGCATGCGCTACGCGCTATCGAAAGGCTATCACTTTGTAGTGACCATGGACGCAGACGGGCAGCATGAAGCTGAACACCTTGAACCCCTGCTTGAACCAATATTTAACGGCTCAAAAGATGTTTCCATTGGCACCTGTGTCACCCGTGGTTCATGCCTGCGTAAAATCGCCTGGTTCGCCATGAAAAGAATGTCGGGCTTATCCCTTGAAGATATCACCTCGGGGTTTCGCGCCTACAACCAAAACGCAATAACGGTGCTAGCCACCCGTGAAGCAACGCTGCTTGAATACCAGGATGTCGGAGTGCTGGCTCTATTACGTTCTTACAGTATGCGTTTTGCCGAAATACAGGTTAATATGCCGAAAAGACAAAATGGCGCCTCCCGTATTTTCTGTTCATGGCTTGCCGTTGCCTATTACATGTGCCATACGGCAATTTTGGGTATGAGCAAAAGACAATATGGTAAAAAAGGCCGCAAAAAAGCAGAAAACATCACCCTGAACTATCAGGATTTTTAACCCGATGATGGAACAATCATGACACATTGGATCTCTGCCGTGGGTGGCCTACTGACTGCGGCACTTATTATCTATCTTATCAGACGTGACCATCTGCACACTCGTTATGCACTCTGGTGGATTCCCGTTGCACTGGTCATTGCAATACTGGGCCTGTTTCCACAAATTGCCGACTGGATTGCGCCCAGCGTTGGCATCCTGTACGGGCCAATCATCCCGCTGTTAGCCGGGCTGATCGCTCTGACCCTTAAGATCCTGATCATGGATATTGAGCGCTCCAGAAATGAAACCAAGCTTCACCGGGTCGTGCAAAAGCTGGCGATACTGGAGCAAGAGTTGCGACAGCTGTCCGAAAAATCTGACCACAACCAAAAATAGCACAGACTCAACAGGCAGTCAGGGCATGAACGCACGCTCACCCGTTTCAGATCTCTCCAGGCCGGTCTTGTGAACTATTTTTCACTCGGCACCGCACTCACCCTGCCCTGGATCACCGGAGCATTGACGCTCGTAGCCCTGGAGAGATCAAACAGAAAAAACAACCACTCAAGCCTGCCAAAGCAGATCGGCTATGGCTTCTTCGCTGGCTACCTAATGCTCTATGGTCTTATGCGCCTGAGTTTCAGTTTAACGGGAAACCTGGAATTAAAATGGATTATGGGCGCGCTGGCAGCTCTGTCACTGGTGGCTCTGCTGGTAGTTCGCTACCAGAGACAGGGCCGATCTTCAGGTCACGCACTGGCAGATATAAACACCTCTAGCGTTCTGGAAAAAACAGCATTCATCGCCATAACGGTCCTGATAGTAACCCACCTGACTTTCAACCTGTTAGAAACAGTTTGGGTGCCCCTGCTTCCCTGGGACGCCTTCAGCACCTGGACCTATGCCGCAAAAGTCTGGTTTTACACGGGTGATCTGATCAGCTTTGTGCCCCCGCCGCAATGGCTTGCACAGCCAGATTCCCCAGCCTATACCTCTCATGCCTATAACTACCCCATCTTCTCATCCCTGATGCAGCTATGGCCCGTTGCCAACCTGGGCAAATGGAGTGAAACCCTGATCAATCTACCCCAGTTTTGTTGTGGTATCGCTATTGGTATGGCTCTCTTTGGCGAATGTCGACAGCAGGGTGCCAGCCGTTTAATAGCACTGAGTGTTTGCTACCTCTTCCTCTCCATCCCGCTGGTTAATACCCACCTGTCACTGGGCGGCTATGCCGACATCTGGCTGGCAGGGTTCACCGGACTGGGCTTTATAAAGCTCATGACCGGCCTGAAAGAGCACCAGCCAATAGCTATCGCAGGCGGACTGCTGTTAATCGCCACAGGTATTTTAATTAAAAATGAGGGGATGATATGGTTCCTGCTGGCGCTGCTGACAATAGCTATTTTTCAACTGAGTAGCCGTCAAATATTGTCTGTACTAGCAGCCGCCGCTGCAGCAATCATAACGTGCCTACTTCTGAAAACCAGCTCCCTGGAATTAGGGTCGTTGGGAAGAGTGGGTTATTTTGAGGGTAAAATATTTCTACCCAATATGCCCGGCATCGTATTTGAATACCACAATGTATGGCATGCTTACCTTAAAAACTTTTTCCTGATGGGCAGTTGGAACCTACTCTGGTTACTGGTTTTTGCCAGCCTGATTGCCGCTCTGATCCCCCCCTATACACCCACAAAAAAACTGGTGGCAATCTTGATATTGATTTTTCTTGCCGGCCAGTTCTTTATTTTTTTTCTAACTGATCAGGCCCGGTGGGCCAGGCAATATACCGCTCTTAACCGGCTACCGCTGCACTTTTCCCCGGCGCTTATCTACGCCTGCTTTCTGGTCTGGCATGATCAGTTAAAACTAAAAAATAGCTCGCCCAACACCCCATGAAACCCACAGCAATTAAAACCATCAATCTGCTGTTTGCTCTCATGATTGGCGCTCTGTTAACCCTAGGGGCTGTCACACTCTATCTTAATGGGTCAATCAATGAGACGGCCGCATCAAAATCCTTGCGTTTTACAGCAGATAACCTCAAATTTATGCGGGGTCAGGGTGAAGTTGATAACGATCTATTTTCCATCCACACCTTTACCAACGGTATCGCCGTCATCAGTTCAGGGCGAACAAACTTATCAGCAGGCAACTATCCCATCCTTAAATACAGGCTCAATAGCAACAACCGCGCAGCTCAACCGGTTTTTTTTGGTCGTAGTGCTCACAACCCCAACACCTTAATGCGAATCACCCTGCCAAACAGTAGAGCCGGTATTATTAACCTTGGCACACTGGCTCAGTGGGACGGGCAGATTAACGAAGTTGGTTTTCTCTTTGAAGGCAAGCAGGGCAACACCTTCGAGTTAAAGCAAGTATCACTGGAACAAACCAGCCTCAAAAATCGCTGGCACCTACTCATCAACCAATGGCTACAGTTCGAACCCTGGAACCAATATTCGGTAAACTTTTCCTGGGGCGGCGCAAAACACCAGGACCCGCCCCTGCCGCTGGTGGTTATTATCTGGGTTGCCTTGAGCATCCTGATATTTGCGTTATACGGCAAGCTCAGCAGACAACCGTGGAACTGGCCAGCAATTTTAATCATTGTCGCCTGTGGCTGGCTACTACTGGATGCACGCTGGCTATTTAATGCCACCACACAGATGCAAGTATCCCGGCAAACCTATGCGGGGCTGAACGAACAGCAAAACTTGACCCAGGGGCCCGATGCCCATATTTTTACCGGCATACAAAAATTAAAGCAAAAAGTTCTGCCTCAAACACCGGTCAAAATTATTCTGCTATCAGACAGAAAAACCCAGCTTTACTACGCGCTCAGGGCGCGTTATCACCTGGCACCACACAACGTTTACAGTACCCACCAGCTCCCCGCCAAAAAGCAACTACATGCGGGCCAATATATTCTGGTTATTGGTGAACTCGCTGGTTTTTCCTATAACCGTTTCCGCAGTGAGATCACCTGGAAGAGCAACACCCGCATTCAAGCAACACGGGTTCACCGGGGCGACTATGGGCAACTGTTTTTGCTTCAATAATCCTTGATTTACGGCTAATTACCGGCTAGCTTAAGGCTATGTCCTGGCATCCAAAATATACCATTAGCAATAAACTTCTCCTGACTATACGAGAAATTGGAGAGTCTATCGGTGAGATCAAAACACTGCACCTTACTGATACCGCCTTGGCAAAGCTGGAGCTCAATGCCAGAGCACTATCATCCTATGCCTCGACCAGTATAGAGGGTAATCCGTTACCGCTTACCGACGTCAAACGGTTACTGAAAACTCGCAAAGAGAGCATACGTGATACTGAACGCGAAGTACTCAATTACAATAGTGCCTTGCAAGCACTCTTTAAATCCATCCGCCAAAA
>CAYYRK010000202.1:0-4192 GCA_964473915.1 uncultured Pseudomonadales bacterium | reverse complement strand
GCGCTTTTTTGCCTTGCCTGGAACCAAAATCATCTCTCGTGCAAAGGTCTCGTTTAGTTAATAAGCACCCTGCTTTCTAATCAGCCTGTTCAGCTTCATCAATATCGATAAAAACAGCGCCTGCTGCAACCTGATCACCTGGCATAACATTCACTGCAACCACCTCTCCTGAAACGGCTGCAATTAGCTGATGCTCCATCTTCATCGCTTCCATCACCGCCAGCTTTTGCCCCTCTTCAACCTGCTCACCAACCTTCACAAAAACTTCCAACACATTTCCATGCATCGGTGCCACAACGGTTCCGCCCATGGCCACGTCTTCATCGGCTTTGGTAAAGGCAAGCATATTTCTCAACGTCCTGGCCACGCCGCCCTGCTGAACGGTAACCTCTCCATGAGATGGAAAGTGGTAGTAAATCTTTTTTTGAACACTATCAATGAGCAACCTTATTTGTGCTGAGGAATCATCAAGGATCTGTAAACAGTGAGTCTGACCGTCCAGCACCAGTTCATACTGATCACCCCCAGCTGCTGTCACCGAGATATTCAGCATGTTGTCTTCTTGTAACTCATACTGAAAACAGGTACTAATATCGCAGCCACTGGACCAGCCAAACAGGTGAATATCAGCTTTAGTGCCTTGGTTGAGGCTGATTTTATCGCTTTGCTCATAGCCCTGCCGATACTGTAATACAGCGGCTATTAATGCTTGTTCCTGGCTTGCAGGCTGTAATTTTAGGTCGTCAGGCTGGTATTCATCGCCAATAAACGCCGTCGTTGCCTCACCGTTTGCAAAAGCAGGATTATTCAGCACATCGATAAGAAACTCTCTGTTGGTATCGAGCCCAAACAGACAGGTTTTTTCCAGGGCGCGAACCAGGCGACGCCGCGCAATATCTCTGTCCTCACCCCAGGCGATGACCTTTGCAATCATAGGGTCATAAAAAGGGGAGATATCTTGCCCTTCAGCCAGCCCATGATCGACACGAATACCCTCGCCCACTGGCACCTTCCACACCTGAGCAGACCCTGTAGCGGGGAGAAAGTCATTACTGGTGTCTTCAGCGTAAAGCCGTACCTCGATGGCATGACCACTCAGAGAGATATCGTCCTGTGTTAAGCCTAGTGGATAGCCTTGGGCAACTTTGAATTGAAGCGCGACCAAATCCAGCCCTGTAACCATCTCAGTAACAGGGTGCTCTACCTGTAAGCGAGTGTTCATCTCCAGAAAATAAAAGTTGTTGTCATCATCAAGCAGAAATTCAACCGTACCAGCGCCAACATAGTTGATACTCTTCGCGGCACTTACCGCTGCTTCACCCATTGCCTGGCGCAGTTTAGGCGTCATCACAGGGCAGGGAGACTCTTCAACAACTTTTTGATGACGGCGCTGAACCGAGCAATCACGTTCACCCAGATGTACAACGTTACCCTGCTGGTCACCAAACACCTGTATCTCTACATGGCGAGGGCGCATCACCGCTTTTTCCAGGATCAGCTCTCCTGACCCAAAAGCATTTTCCGCTTCAGAACGAGCCGATGAGAGGGCTACCAGCAGATCGTCCATATTCTCTACCAGGCGCATCCCTCGCCCACCACCGCCCGCAGCTGCCTTCACCATAATAGGGACACCTATATCTTTGGCCGCAGCTAACAAAGTCTCATCGCTTTGATCAAAATCTTCATAACCGGGAATACAGGGAACACCAGCTTTGATCATACGACGTTTTGATTCCGCTTTATTGCCCATTACTCTAATGGCCTGTGCAGAGGGACCGATAAAAACAATACCCTCTTTTTCACACAGCTGTGCAAACTCAGCGTTCTCCGATAAAAAGCCATAACCTGGATGGATCGCTTGTGCGCCGGTTTTGCGGGCAGCCTCCAATATTTTATCAGCATCAAGGTAGGACTCTTTTACAGGTGCCGCACCAATAAGTACCGATTCATCTGCCATTGCTACATGAGGCGCATCAATATCTGCTTCTGAGTAAACGGCTATAGCTTTATAGCCTTGTAATTGTGCGGAGCGAATGACTCTTACAGCAATTTCCCCTCGATTTGCGACCAATAGGCTGTCGAACTGTTTCATCCTGACGATTCCTCTTCTCAGCATCACTGATGCTGTTATCTAATTATGAGGCCTTTGCACGGGAGATGATTTTGGTTCCAGGCAAGGCAAAAGTGCGCGCAAAGAGGGAGTTTACAGTTGTAAATAACCGATTGAGCACATTTTTAACACAGCATGGGAGCAAGATGGCTCTCGTGCAAAGGTCTCATTATGTTTGTTTTATGCGCAGTAGTTTATACGCGAGCAACACCAAAACTGTTGCTTTTTAGTTTTCTGTTGTTCGATTCCCAGCAAGTTTCCAATACAAACGCCAGGACTTTTCGGGTATCTCTGGGGTCAATCACCCCATCATCCTTAAGGCGACCAGAAACATAAAACGCACTGGATTGCGCATCAAAATGAGCGATCAGATCCTCTTCTTGCTTAGAAAGAGCCTCCTGTGAGATCTCAACACCTTTACGCCTGGCACCTTCGGTCATAACCTGAGTCATGGTTTTGGCTGCTTGCTCTCCCCCCATTACACCCACTTGGGCATTAGGCCAGGTGAATAAAAAATCGGGGTTATAACTGCGGCCACACATACCGTAGTTTCCTGCGCCGTAGCTTGCACCTATCATAAAGGTAATCCGTGGAACCCGAATATTGGTGACCGCCTGTATCATTTTAGCGCCATGTTTAATCATTCCAGCATGCTCATATTCAGTGCCGACCATATAACCCGTTATATTTTGCAAAAATACGATGGGGATATCTGACTGGTCGCATAGCTGCAAAAAATGGGTAGCCTTTGTTGCTCCGTTGGGATCAATGGGGCCATTGTTACCTATAATGCCAACCGGAAACCCACAAACCTTGGCTTGAACACAGACAGTTGCTGGCCCATAGTTGGGTTTGAAATCAAGAAAGTTCGACTCGTCAACAATACGGGCGATCAACTCTCTTACATCGTAAGAGGCTTTAAAATCTTTCGGCACCAGACCAAGAATTTCATCCGTACTGTAAATTGGCTCTCTATATTGTTTTTCCGGCTTTGCGGCGCAATGTCGATTCCACTCTAAACGCTCTATAAGATCCCGAGCGATAGAGATACCGTGCGCGTCATCTTCGGCGAGATATTCCACCAGACCAGACACTCTTGAGTGCATCTCTGAACCACCCAGTTCTTGATCATCAGCCTCCTCCCCAGTCGCTGCTTTTAACAGAGCAGGACCTGCAAGGTATGCCCGACCATTTTCTTTCACCCCAATCACATAATCACTCATCCCCGGCATATAGGCACCACCTGCAGCCGAGGGGCCATGTAACACTACAAAGGTGGGTATGCCCGCTGCACTTAATCTGGCCAGGCCCGCGAACATAGCGCCAGCATCGAGCCAGAATTCAACCTTGTAATCCATCAAGTTTGCGCCAGCGCTTTCAACCAGATGGATAAACGGTAGTTTTTTGGCCAGTGCGACCTCTATCGCCCGGGTAAACTTGCCACCGGAAGAAAATGTCATTGAGCCTGCATTAATGCCTGCATCGTCCACATAAACCAGGCAGCGAGCGCCCCCAACAAAACCCATCCCACTGATAACACTGGCACCAGGCAAAGATTTTTCACGATCATCTTCATCGACCAGATAACCTGCCAAAGATTGTAGTTCCAAAAATGGTTTGCCTGGATCAAGAATACGGCTCAGTCTTTCTCTTGGTAATAATTGGTTTCGTTTATCAAATCGTGGTCTGCTTCTTTCTGATCGCGCAACTGCACGGCTATTAAGCTCTTCAAGTTGTTCGATCAATCCGAGCATATCCTGGTAATTTTTTTCAAAATCACCAGAATTAACGTTTAATTGTGACTTAAAGGGTTTCATGCATGCCTCTGGTTGGAATAGATGGTTTTTATTAAAATGATCAGTCAAGATTAGTTGGCAGGTGGGTGGCTTTGGCGAATAACCTATAAACTCACACCGCTATTGGCCCACTGGCCACAGCCCTATGAAGAGATCGCACAAACTGATACTGAGCCACCGACGGGTGATTAATTATTATTCTAAAAATGCCGGCAAGAAAGGGTATTTTTCCCCCCGAGCTTATCGCTATTGATATACTATATAGCATCCCTGCATAAAAGATGAC
>CAYYRK010000201.1:0-4220 GCA_964473915.1 uncultured Pseudomonadales bacterium | reverse complement strand
CTCAATGTTCTATGTTGCGGCCTAATATTCACTCACAAGACCGGAGAAGAGCCACCAAAAGAGCCTTTTTCTTAGACATTCCATGGGGTTACTCACCCCTCATAGTGTTCAATCGAGGGTTTCAGGTCAAATAGAACAATTACAAATCACGCGGATAACCTACCCCCCCCCAGCCAACTATGAGAAGTTAAGGACGCAGTTGTTTAAGCAACTCTTTTGCAGCAACACTCTCCACAAAATTCGGATAATCGCGCAATGTACGTTGCAGCTCCTTAATCGCTTGAGCATTTTTACCATTTTTACTCAATGCAACTGCAAGATGATAGCGTACTTCAGGATTAGTAGGTGCACTAGAGGCTGCCGACTGAATATATCCCAGTGCTTTTTTCCGATCACCTTTGTGTAGCATTATCCAACCCAGGGTGTCGATCACTTCAGGCTGATTCGGGGCCAACTTGTAACTCTTGTGCGCATATTTTAGCGCCTTCTCATCCCCCTCAAGCCAATAAAGCCAGGCCAGATTATTAAGCACCATCACATTTTCCGCAATTTGCTTTTCAAGCGTCTCATAAACAGAAATTGCATCACGGTTTTGCTCCAGAAGCTGATAAACATTAGCCAGACGCAACCTGCTTAAACTATCTCCGGGAGCTGAGTCAAGATAACTTTTCAGCGCAACTACCGCCCGCTCGAGCTGATCTGAACTTTGGTAAAGCTCATGAAGCCTTCCAATCAAGTAGGGTGTTTTGGCGATATTAAACGCCTGTTCGTAGTGACTTAGAGCCTGTTTTTCATCACCCTCTGCCCGGGACAGATCACCCAACAGCTGGTGGCCAATATAGTGATCGGGGTAATATTCCTGCACCCTGGCAACAACATCTCGACCCGCTTTGTTCTGGTCTGCCGCAATTAATATACCGACCTTTACCGCCAAAGCACTCAGATAGCGTTCATCAACCAAAAGCACCTTATCGATCTGTTCCAACGCTCCCTGATGTTCACCCGAGGCTAACAGAGCCTTCGCCAGTTTTGTACCATGCATCCGGTCACGCGGATTTTTCTCCAGAACTATACGCAACTGATGCTGCATCTGGCTGTACTCTTTGCGAGCGCCATAGACCCCCGCCAGAAGTGAATTGACTTGCGGGTTATCCGGCTGTGCTCTATAAAACTGCTGGGCTTCATTTAGCGCCTTATCCAGCTGATTGCTCCCCAGATAATATCTTACAAGCAACCCTACCGGCATCAGGGATTCAGGATTAGCGTCACGAGCACTGAGTAGGTGTGTCTGATACGCCTCATGATCACCTTCCTGAGCGCTTAGCTGCGCCAATGACAACATGGTCTGCAGGTGTTTCGGATCTATCTCCAACGCTTTGAGATAATTTGCTTTTGCCGCCGCCCTGTCATTGGCAGCAAGATCAAGCCTGGCGATGGCTAACCGTGCTGGAATATAGCGTGGTTCAGCTGTTAATGCGTCATTATAGATTAACCGGGCATCATCTGGCTTGTTTTGGGCTTCAGCAACCAACCCCTTGAGATTAAGAAAAACCGCTTTGCCCTCATAACGCAGGATTGCACTCTCTGCTTCACGCAGGGCATCGGTGTATTTTTCCTGGCGCAGGTGAGAGAGTATCAACATGACACTAGCGAGCTCATTCCCGTCCTTGTCCTGAACTTCAGTTTCCAATTGGGATATAGCTGATTGTGTATTCCCGATAGCCAATTCACCCAGTGCAATCTGGGTACGCACCCCTTTTAACTCCGGCATAATAGCTATCGCTCTGTTGAGCACGTCAACACCCTTATCAAAATCCCCAGCCTTAATATAAGCCTGCCCCAGCACATTCAACATCTGAGCATCCTGATGCCCACTTGTTTGACCCAAAGGTTCCAGCAATTGCACCGCATTCTGATGATCATCCAGTTTGAGGTAGGCAGCCCCTAGCAACCGGGAAGCAGCTGGGTGTGCAGGCTGTCTGACCAAAAACTTTTCCAGATACACTTTTGCCTGCTCCATATTATCCTGAGCGTAGTGCGCTACACCTAGTACAAAAAAACTCATTGGATGCTGTGGTACAACGCGTAAAACTTTTTCTGCAGAGACCTGTGCTTCAGGATATTTACCTGTATTTAGCTGCAGGCGTGACATCAAAAAATTGGCCTGAGGTTGCATCCCGTCCTTTTCTAGAACCCTTTGTGCATCAGCCGCTGCCTCCTCAAACTGTCCCAGTTCGACTTCGACCTCTGCTCGCCCCAGCAGAGCAAAAGACAGATCGTCATCTTGCGACAACAGGTTGTTATAGGTCTGTAGTGCCTCTTCAAAACGACGTTGGCTAGCCATGACCTGCGCCTTGGTAAAGAGCGCCTCCCTAAAGCCCGGCTCCAGAACAACGGCTTGCTCTAACAAAGTGAGGCTGTCATCTGTTCTCTGCTCACTGGCTGCTATGCGCGCAAGCCCAACCAGTGCGGAGGCAGAATCGTTGTGTTCGCGAGATTTTTCAAACATCTCAATTGCATCTGCAATCTGGTTTTGCGCCAGATAAGTATGTCCCAATAACGCATAGGCTATAGCCTTATCCTCAGAAGCTGCCATTGTATCTGGGTCAAGCATCTCAATGACCCGGTCAAACTGGCGTAGCCGCATATTGACTCTGGCCAGAGACAACAGGAGTTGCGGCCCATCCAGGCCAAGTGATTTAGCCCTGGATAACTCTTTGTCTGCTTCTTGCAACTGCCCCTGTTCCAGGTATATCTCACCCAGCAACAGACGACCCTGCGCATTTTTCGGCTCATCTTCCAGCAGGTTTTTGAGCTGGATAACCGCCGCTGGAAACTCCCCTTTCTGGTAATATGCCTTCGCTTCGGCAAAATAATCAGCCGCAGAAACGGTGAAAGATAGAATCATAATCACTAAACAAAAGCTGGCCTGCCAAGCCCTATTAAGTATCCTGTGTAATTGCATTTTAAATTCCCTGCCCGTTAAATTCAGTATCTCTGCAAAGCTGATCACCCCGAAAGGCTATCAAATTCAGGATTAATCTACATATCGACCATTGATAGTGTAGCACTAGTTCTATTTTGGTACCCTATAACTTGCCTGTTTCAGACCAGGGCGAAAACTTAATTGGACAGGGGACTAAAATGGGCTGGTCAGCACAATTTCCACAAGATGAAGGTCTAATCTATCTCAACCATGCTGCGGTTGCGCCCTGGCCACTTTGTACCAGCGAAGCCGTTATCGAGTTTGCTCAAGAAAACACCCGCAGGGGTGCCCAGTACTATCCTCGCTGGATTGACCGGGAATGCTCGCTCAGAAAGCTACTGAAAGAGCTGATCAACGCCCCACACAGCAGTGACATCGCTCTAACCAAAAATACTTCCGAAGCGCTCTCTATGATTGCCCACGGGCTAAGCTGGAAACCCGGGGACAACGTGGTAATCAGTAACCAGGAGTTCCCCTCAAACAGGATAGTATGGGAGTCCTTGAGAAATCTTGGGGTATCGGTCAAGGTGGCCGATCTGGCAAGCCACTCCAGCCCGGAAGATGCGCTCATCGCAGCCATGGATAACCGGACACGGTTAATGTCAATCAGTTCGGTTCAATACGCATCAGGTCTGCGCCTTGATTGCGTCAAGCTGGGGCAGGCCTGCAAGGACAAAGGCGTACTATTTTGTATTGACGCCATTCAAAGCATTGGAGCTCACTGCTTTGATGTGCAGTCCTACCAGGCAGATTTTACGGTTGCCGATGGTCACAAATGGATGCTGGGAGCTGAAGGCTTGGCACTTTTTTACAGCACCCCTCAAGCGCGGGACCAGCTCAAACTGAATCAGTATGGTTGGCATATGGTAAAGCACCGTGGTGACTATGATCGCCTCGAATGGGAGGTCACAGAGAGTGCCCAGCGTTTTGAGTGCGGCAGCCCCAATATGCTGGGTATTCATGCGCTGCATGCCAGCACTAAGCTACTCACCGATATCGGAATGAAACAAGTTGAACACACCCTGGAAAATAAAATTTCCGGGCTGATCGAACAGCTACAACAGATTAATAGCCTAACTTTGCTAACCCCGAACCAACCTAACCAGCGTGCCGGGATAGTAACCTTCAAGCTGGCGGGACAAGATCACCACCAACTACAGCAGAAACTGGCTAACCAGGGCGTTATCTGCGCCCACCGGGGGGGTGGCATCCGCTTTTCTCCCCATTTCTACAC
>CAYYRK010000200.1:0-4226 GCA_964473915.1 uncultured Pseudomonadales bacterium | reverse complement strand
ATCGGCATGATTAGTAATTATCTTGGAATCTGCCCGTCTTCCTCACAAAATAAATCGAATAGAACCGCAGGCAAGCCCCCCTGCCGCTATTAAACCTAGACTCCTTAATTTTAGCTGTAACTTATTGATATTAATAAAATAATCTCCGGTCTATCTCTTCATTCTCTGGGTGAGCTATAGCTTTTGGCAAAGTTCTCAGCTAGAAAATATAGTTGCAACTGCGAACAGTTCGCATTATCATTTGCGCCAATTAAAGTCCCAATCAAAACCCAATTTACAAAGCTAATAAGGAAATAATGATGGTGAAAAAAACACTCTCTGTTGCCATAGCGGTAGCACTGCTTGGCACAGGCTCAGCAATAGCTGGCGGGAAAACTGCCCAGGTTCAGGTTGTGGACAAGACCTTTGATGTGGCGGGCGGCATGCTGGCCTATACTGAATTTGAACTCTCCGGTGAGCCTATGGTTGAAGCTTTAGGGCTGGATCTGGATGTGCTGGATCCCAACCTACTGGATCAACCCACCGCCTTCGACTATTCTGCAGGCATTGAGAGCTATGAGTATTCAGAAGAGGCCATGTATGCCCTCAATTATCAGTCACGCATGGGACCTCATCTGGCCAATGGCCCACTGAATGCAGCCCGTGGTGGCAAACCGCAACAGCTGGGTGAGCGCTTTATTGAATTGGCCAAATCAGTGGGCTTTCCTGCTGAAGAGATTCCGTTGAACATTTACCCCATCACCATCCCTTATGCTGCTGGTGTGCCAGAATTTGCCCAAAAAGTGGATATGACCATGGTCAACGGTGATGAGATTGAACTCTTTTCCCATGGTGATAGTGGTGCCAAAACAGTACGCACTGAGGTGCCTGCTTACTACCGTGACTACAAGACCCTGAACTGGAAAGAAGACGGCATGGATAAACACTTCACTCCAGCCGCAGCGGGAGCGGCCATGCTCAAGGATGTAATGTGGGCTCAGGATTTCCTGGGCGGGATGCACACCCTGGCGGAGGATGAAGAGGTAGAAGCCGCCAGCAGCACCATGGATCAGGATGGCAAGCACGCTCTCGGAGTATCTACTGCTGATGGCATGAACGGCATGATCCTTACAGAGATCACCTGGGATCGCCTGCTGATGTTGCGCGACCGCCTGGGCTATGACGGCAAAAATTTGGGGGCAAGAATCAATCCACAATATGATGCCACTAAACACCCCATTTGGTTTCCTCATAGCGTAGCGGTTACTGAGGAAATAAAGAATGGCCTGAAGAGTGCTGGGGCTCTCAAGGTGAGTGATAGTGCTTCAACCCTGCGTGATACCTGGCTGCTGCTCTGGCCTATGAGTGAATTTTATGCCCTTTCTGACCAGCGTACCCAGAACAGTGGGCAGAACCCAGGCTTCCTGGCTGCCTTTGACGGTGCACCTTTTGCGGCGGCACCCAAGGCCAATACCGATGCAGATACTACCAATGATACGCGGGCAGATGACCCTTTCTCTGCGGCCAGCACCCTGGTTAACCTACTGTTCCAAAATCTGGATACTCTGCACTTTAACACCAAAGCGGGTACTTTTGTTGATAGCTATGATGGGAAACAGGGTAAACAGGTGAGCACCTATGATGCGGCCTACAGCCTGGCTGCCCTGGCTATCTTCCAACGTGCTCGTGATGCCTTGCCTGTAGGTTACGGCTCTGCTGAGGCCGGTGCTGGTCTGAGCACCGCACAAGGCGCTCGTGCACTGGAACTGATCCGCAAGCAGGCTGACTTCATCATAACCAAGCTGATTAGTAAAGATGGGTTGGTTCATGCCGGCTATACCCTTGGTAAGGGCCCAAGCAATGGCTATGATGTAAGCGCCCAATTTGCCACCATTCGCGGCCTGACAGCTGCCTTTGTGGCCACCAAAAATATCCACTACAAGGAGGCTGCACGTAAGGTCTTCCTGGCAGCCGAGAAGCATTTCTTTGATACCAGGACCGGCACCTATAGCGCCAATGAAGCGGCTGAGCACACCCCCTATACTGCAGCGGCTATTAGCAGCGGCCTGCGTTCATTGCTGTTATCTTTAAAGAATGAAGAGGGTGAGAAGACCCCGGAGCTGGAGCTTGCACATCTAGCCAAACGTTACACCACCTGGTTCCATACGGTGATCAATGGTGGCAGCGTTAAAGAGGGGATGCAGCTGGCTGAATGGCTGGGCGACTCCGGTGAGAATGTAATCAAGGATAGTACTGATATTGATACTGACAAGGATAATGTGCCCCAGATTACAGGGGCTGGTGGGCAACATGGTACGGCTCAAACTATGGCTGCTCGGGTACGAATTTTGCCCTAGCTCTTTTGCCATTAGCATTAGATAGTACTATAGCGTGGGGGGGCATAAAATTTGTGCCCGCCCTTTTTTATCTGTCTGCAGATGTAAAATGCCTTTTCCCAATTAAATGTAAAAAAGACCTTCATCTAAACAAAATAACTAATGCGAATAATTGCTATTTGCGTTTATAATAGATCCAGCCATTTTAAATGAAGGGTTGCGGCAGTGAAAAAATTCCAGCGTATCGAACTCTATCTCTACTTCATGGTCTTGAGCGGCCTGTTGCTGTGGGATGTTTTTGCTATCAGCTGGGAAGCTGTCCGACTAATACTCCCTGTGCATATTATCATATCACTGATCTTGCTTCCCGCCAGCGTCATCCCCTTTATGCTCTCTCACCGTGAGCTGTTGCATCGCTCAAACCGGCCAGTAAAAATTTGGACCGGCCATATTTTCGAGGTGTTACTGTGGAGCTTTCTGGTGAGTGGCCTCTATCTATTCCTGGTTGGCAACACAGGTGATCTCATCGGCCGAGTCGCCTACTGGATGCATCTCTGGTTGACCTTTCCACTAACCGTTGCACTGCTATGCCATCTGGGTAGACGGAGTTGTTTCTGGCTTCGCAGTGAAGCCCCGGCTTACCGTGCTGTATTGGCCAGCAGCCTAAATTTTTCACGGAGCCGATGGTTTTCATTAAAACAGTAAGCAACATCTCCAATCATTCGATGGTGCCAACCAAACACCTGGCTTTTCTCCTGTTGATCCTGCTGCTTCCATTACAGCTGTGGGCCTCCATGGAAAGTGGCTCACTGTTGGCCACAGTAGACGGCAAGCGACTCTACAGCGCCAATTTTGATGCCGGTAGCATCTCGGTTATTGATGCCGTCAGCGGTGAACGCCTTCTGGAGCAACTGCTGGGCGGTGATATTCGCCGCATTGCTCTGAGCAAGGATGAGAAGCTACTGGCTGCCAGTGACTACCTTGGGGACCGCCTTATTTTGCTGGATGCAAAAACCCTGAAAATCAAAAGGGAAGTTGCAATATCACAGCGTCCCTTTGGTATCATCTATGACCCCCATAATGATTGGTTTTGGGTCACCGCCTTTGAATCTGCTCGGCTACTGGCTGTGGACCGAGGTGGGCGTATTCGTCAAAATCTGGAGACAGGAGAGACGCCGCGTGGTCTGGCTCTGACCACTGATGGTCGGCTACTGGTGAGCCATGCCATGACCGGTGAGGTTTCACTCTACGATACTCGTAAACTGCCAGTGAAACGGATAACTACGATCTCCCTTCAGGAGACCCAGGATTTAGATGAAAAAGTCTCTCAGGGCAAGCCACGATTGTTGGATGATATCGCCATCAGCCCCGATGGCCGTGAGGCCTGGCTGCCCCATGTGCTTTGGAATTTTGACCATCCCTTTCAGTTCCAGTCCACCATCTTTCCTGCTGTCTCTATTATTAGTTTGGAGCCGGGGCAGGAACAGGAATTCCAGGATCGGCGTAAACAGCTCTTTAAGCAGATTAATATCCAGGACAATACCGCCAAGACTCGAATTGTTTCCAGTCCTCATGACCTGACATTTTCGGCTCAAGGCAAAAAGGTCTACGTGACTCTGGCCGCCAGTGAAGACCTGATGGTGATCGACCGTTCCCGTCAATTGATTAAGAAAAAGAAGAAGAAGGGGAAAAAGCGTCACCGCCGTAAAAAGCACCAGGGCGGAGCCAAAGTGACTCAAATTCTTCGCCACCTGCCGGGTGATAATCCGCGTGGACTGGTGCGTGTGGGGAACCACCTTTTTGTGCAAAATGCGATGAGCCTGGATATGAGCCGCCTGACCAGTGGTGGAGAGGATACCTTCGCCCGAGTGCAGGTAGATACGCCCCAATTTGCTCAGCTGGTGACCAAAG
>CAYYRK010000199.1:0-4351 GCA_964473915.1 uncultured Pseudomonadales bacterium | reverse complement strand
TTTATGGAAATCCCCTTCGTGCCGTTTACCAATAATCGCTGCGAGAATGACATTCGGATGACCAAGGTACATCAGAAAATATCGGGCTGCTTTCGCAGTGTTGAGGGGGCTAAAATCTTTTGCCGGGTGCGTGGCTATTTATCCAGTTGTCGAAAACAAAATATCAGGGCATCCGGGGCAATGCGCCGGGTGTTTGACGGTGAAATATCGGAACTGTTCAGAGATCCCGGTTGAATTGTTTAAAATACGCTGAGTAGTTACACGCTTTAGCGCATTAATTACTTTGCCTTTTACAGTTTGACTTTAATGATTTTACAATTAACGCCCGCATCACTTGATGTAAAAAGGAGAGGCTCTTATTAGCCTTTTCTTGATTCTTCAATAGCACTTAGAATATTGTGTGTGGTTGCTTTTGTGCTGATGCCAGATACATCAAAAGGTGACTTCAAAGGCTTTTCCTTTGATACAAGTGAAAATATAGAGCCATCTTTTCTACGAATTTCAACCTCTTCAGTTTGAGCAAGAACTAATAATTTAGAAAGATTTTGACGTGCTTCAGAATAGGTAAATACTTGCATTTTATTACTCCAAAACTTCAATATTAAGATCAATGGCAACTTGTTTCATTCGTTTATCTAATGTAAACAATGGACATGATAAGGATTTTGCACACTGCAAAAAGTAAGCATCATATGCATAGATATTGAACTCTAGTGCTAGCTCAAGCGCTTTAATAATATTAATTGACACTAATCGCACCGGGATTTTACTTGCTATTTTAAATGCTGAAAGTGCTTCATCATGTGTAATTTGTTTCCGTTTAATCATTGCAGAAAGCGCATTACCAATTTCATATGGCAATATTTCTGGAGCTACTGCATTTTTATTTGCAGTAAGCCGAATAATTCTTTTTTTCTCTGCTTCATTAAGAGCCACTGCTAAAAAAAGGTTTGTATCTGTTATAATATTCATATCTGACAATTGTACAGCACCTATGGCTTTTTACAACTAACGAGGCTGTAGCAAAACTCGATAAAATAACAAGTTTTTTGCATCCTGATTAATTTCATTGTTTTCATTAATTTTGGTGAATTCAAGTTCTACACTCTAAATCAATCGATTCCGACCCGAATGGCACTTAAAAGTGCCTGTCTACATTGTTTTTTCCCCAGATTTTTCTTTTAATATTTCCAATCTTGCTTCAAGAGTTTTGACTAATTCGTTATGAGCTTCATCTGCTTGCTCAACAGACATTCCTTGTTTCAAAAAAGATTCCCGCTTGCAGATAACACCTAATCAGTTTAAGAAGCCGTGGTAAAAGATAACCAACAACCATTAACGCAACACATCCAAGATCAACTATAGTTACATCACAGCGATATCACAGGGAAACAGCTCGCTTCTTTGGGCATTAGCAACCGGTTCAGCCACCCAAAGCGCACAGTTGCACGATAACAGGTCAGGGTTTTACAGATATGAACATTGAAGTACTCATCTGTACACACAATCGAGTGCAACTACTGGAACGAACCCTTCGTTTTATTAACAAAGCCCTGTGCCCCCCCGATACCACCATCACCATATTGGTTGCAGCGAACGCCTGTACCGATGAAACCACACAACTGTTGCGACAATATAATACGCAGACGCAGCCACAAAAATATCAGCTCACCTATTTTGAAGAGCCCAAGCCGGGCAAATCAAACGCCCTCAATTCAGCGATACCACAACTCACCGGTAATATTATCGCCATGGTGGATGATGATCATCGCATTGATGTCCATTATTTTACCGCAATCATCCAGGCTACCCATGCCTTCCCCCATGCAACCCTGTACTGCGGAAAAATCCTACCCGACTGGACAGGCGAAGAACCTGCCTGGGCGCACGATTTAAGCCCCTATGCCATCTACCCCCTGCCCGTACCCCACTACGACCTGGGAGAGAAGCCGCTGAATATCGGCGAAGAGGGACGGCTCCCCGGTGGCGGCAACCTGGTGATCAAAAACGGAGTGTTTGCCCGGGTCGGAAACTTTTCGACAACGCTGGGGCCCCAGGGGCACAACCTGGGTGGGGGGGAGGACACAGACTTTGTACAACGCGCACTCGAGGGTGGTGAAACCATTAAATATTACCCCCCCATCAAACAGTTTCATTTTGTCGAAACCGAGCGTCTTACCTTTAGATACCTGCTGGTCAAAAGTTTTCAACGCTCCTGCTCAGCCACACGCATCAACCGGCAGCCGGGCGCGGGCATCCCCCGTTACCTATGGCGCAAGCTGTTAACCTATTGTATTCACGCCAGTTTTTCGCTTTACTGGCCTGAAAAAAAGTTCTACATGGTTCGGGTTGCCGCAGCACTGGGTGAAATTCGTGCTCACATCAGATAAATTTTTACTATGACAATAGATTACCTGGCCCTATTCAAAACTTGCTCAATTGTTGCTGCGACCCTAACAGTTCTGCTACTTGTTAAATCGATCATCTCTTTCACCCAAACCGGGCCACAGATTCGTGATGAGATCCGTGGGCACTACCTGTTCTACACCCTGTACGCAATGGCCCGCCTGACCCTGTTTATCTTTCTGATTCTCATCTGGACCACCTGCCTGGGGAGCATTCCGGCACTGGCATTCGCCCTAAACCAGGGCGGCTCATTTCCATACCTGTGGGTGGCTCTTTCTGCGCTGGTGGGAACCGGGGCAATCACAGCCCTGCAGTTTTGCAAACATCTATTGATCATCCCCAGCAGCATCATGATGAATTCAAACTACAGCATGCGCTGGTTTACCGGGCTAAACCAACACTTAACCATTAGCCGGTTACGCTGGCTCAGGCTGATGCTCATCTCTGTTTTCGTTTATTGTGTTTACCACATCACAACCCAACTACAGACAACGAACGACAATACAGAACTGTTCAGGTTTCTAGGCTTCTGCAGCATTCTGTTCATACCTAATCTGATCAACCTATGGCCTCAAATCAGCACAGGATCCGCTCCCCACAACACAACCGAAAAACCACGCCCCAACCTGCTCATGATCGGTAGCGACACCCTGCGCGCTGATCACATCATGACCCATCACGACCAGCAATCATTGACACCCTTTATCGAGAGCCTCGCCAAAAAAGGTGCATTGTTCACCCACTGCGTCACACCCATCGCCCGCACCGCACCCTCTTTGACCTCCATCCTGACCGGAACCTGGCCCGACACCCACGGTATCAAAACCAACTACACAGAAGATGCAAAAACAAAACTCTCACCCAAAGCACTGGGTGAAGTATTGGCGGAACAGGGCTACACCACCGCCGCCATTACTGATTGGGCAGGCAGCGACCTGAACAAGTTCTCCTTTGGCTTCCAGAAATATGACGGCCCCAATGACCAGTGGAATCTCAAATTTTACATCCGCCAGGGGCCCAAAGACATCAGGCTATTCCTGTCACTATTTACCCATAACCGATTAGGCAAACTATGCCTGCCCGAACTCTATTACATGGCAGGCAAACCGCTAACACAGCCATTAGGAAAACTGGCCCGCTCCTGGCTTAGCAAATTTTCCAAACAAAAAAAGCCCTTCTTTCTTAACCTCTTTTTAAGTACCACTCATCCGCCATTTGGCAGTGAATACCCCTACTACCGCTATTTTGCTCACCCGGACTACCGTGGTGAATCTCTGTTTGGCATGTCACGGTTAACAGACCCGATGGAGATCATCAAAAGCCAGAGAGAGCCCAAGGAGGCCTTCGACCTTGAGCAGGTAATAGACCTATACAAAGGCTGTGTGCGTAACTTTGATGATGAACTGAGAAAGATCATCCACCACCTGAAAAAATGCGGCCTGGATCAAAACACCCTGATCGTCATCTACTCCGACCACGGCATGGAGTTTTTTGAAAACGACACCTGGGGCCAGGGCAACAGCATCTATGGCCAAGCCAGCAATAAAGTGCCACTGCTTATTATCGACCCGGCCATCAAAGAGCCGATGCACAGCGACCAACTGGTCAGGACGCTGGACATTATGCCCACTGTGCTGGAAAAGCTCGGAATAGAGATACCACAATCGGTTGAGGGGGTTTCACTGCAACCCACCATCAAAGGCCAAGAGCAACCAGAGCTACCCGGTTTTTGCGAAACAGGCCTTTGGCTAACCACCCCGCCGGGGCAACACCCTGATCATCTAAAATACCCTGATCTGCTTGAAATTCTGGATATTCCGGACAAAAACCAAGGCACCCTGGCAATAAGCCCTGAATATAAAGAGAGAATCGAAAAAGCACGCGACAAAATGCTGGAAATTGGAGAGTGGCGTTTGATTATTATCGCCCTTGAACAGGGGCCAAA
>CAYYRK010000198.1:0-4355 GCA_964473915.1 uncultured Pseudomonadales bacterium | reverse complement strand
ATAAAGAAGTGAATAAAAAGCACCGGAGAACTCTTGAGCGGATATTTAAACGACCGGCCAGCGGGAATCTTCCTTGGGTAGATATTGAGTCGTTGTTTATAGCCTTGGGAGCTGATGTTAAAGAAAGAGCAGGTTCTAGAATTGCAGTGGTTCTATTTGGTGAAGTCAGAATTTTTCATAGGCCCCACCCATCACCATCTACAGATAAAGGAGCTATTGCCAGCATTCGGAAATGGTTAGAGTCAAACGAGGTAATCCCATGAATATAATGGAACATGAGTCTTATAGGGCAAAG
Source organism: uncultured Pseudomonadales bacterium (assembly GCA_964473915.1). GTDB lineage: Bacteria > Pseudomonadota > Gammaproteobacteria > Pseudomonadales > IMCC2047 > CAYYRK01. Next base: position 4,060 of record CAYYRK010000198.1, on the reverse strand, counting down.
ATTGAATATGACCCGGAAATAGATATGTTTCGAGGGGAGATTCTGGGTTTAAACGGCGGTGCTGATTTTTATGGAAAAAGTCCTGCTGAATTACGCAGAGAATTTAAAAAGTCATTAAAGGCATTTCTTGACGTTTGTGAAGAAACAGGCATAAGCCCAAGAAAGCAGTACTCGGGTAAATTCAACTTAAGAATCTCACCTGAATTACATGGCGAAATTGCTGTTATCGCAACAGTAGAAGAAAAGAGCATCAATCAGTGGGTTGCTGATGCCTTAGAGCGCACACTTCACGCATAAAACAGTAGCAATCAATCTTTACCCTACAAGGCTCATATTCCAAATGATTTTTTGATCTTTTATCCCCTCTCCTGATGGAGAGGGTTAGGGTGAGGAGAACAATAATAAACCGATGCCTGCCCACGCCTAAAAAATTGACAAACACTAAAAACAAACATAAAGTCTAGTCTGACTGGTTTTTACAAGAGAGGATTAGGCGCTATGAAAAATAATATATGGCAACTTCAAGATGCAAAAAGCAAATTTAGCCAACTGGTTGAAAATGCAATGTCTAGTGAACCTCAATTTGTTACAAAACATGGGAATAACGCTGTGGTTGTTCTTTCATTTGAAGATTATAAAAAAATCACACAGCCTAAAGAGGACTTGGTAACCTTTTTACAGAACTCTCCTCTTAAGGAAATTGAGCTGGATATTTCAAGAAATAGAGAATTACCAAGAAATATTGAACTATGAAATATCTTTTAGATACCTGCGTAATATCTGAAATTATAAGGCCTCGAGCAGATGAAAATGTTATTTCATGGATGCAAAATCAAGATGAAAAAAGCTTATATCTTAGTGTGTTAACATTTGGCGAAATAGAGAAAGGCATTGAAAAATCGCCTGATGAGGCAAGGAAAAGAAAATTACAATTGTGGCTAGAAGAGGATTTAAAAGAACGCTTTGAAGGTCGAATAATTCCTATAAATATGGATGTTGCCGTTAAATGGGGAGCCATTCAAGGTAATGCTGAATTGTCAGGCAAGCCAATGCCTGCAATAGATGGGCTAATTGCGGTTTCCGGGCTTGTCCATAATTGTATCGTCGTAACGAGGAACGTTTCAGATATGGAGCAAAGTGCGGTAGAGTTATTGAACCCGTGGGTAAAAAACGGATAACGAATAAGGTTAGATTGTAAAAGCAGTAATAATCAAGCTGGCCCTTTGGTTTTAAAGAAAGAAATCTCTGGGGCTTGCCCCAGAGTAAAGGTAAATGAAACCATTAGAAAATTCCGGTTGGCCGAGGGCCAATCGCATTGGGCGTAAGCTCGGTTGCTTGCGGCCGAGTAGCCCTTTTAACTCCCTCCATCAGGAGAGGGAATAAAAGATCATCTGGAATATGAGCCTTATAGGGTAAAGATTGATTGCTGATACTTAGACAGGGGGATTTAAAATCCCACGCATTCAGGCGGTATAAATTTATTTTTACCCCTTCTCCCCTTGAGGGGAGAAGGTTGGGATGAGGGGTGAGCTACACCGAGGTTGAATCTTGAACCCTCACCCTGGCCCTCTCCCAGTGTTGGGAGAGGGAGCAATCGTAAGCGCGGCCGATCAATCCGGCTTTAGCCAGTGGAGCATTCATAACACACACTTCATGCGTAAAACATCAGTATTCCCCTCTCCTGATGGAGAGGGCCAGGGTGAGGAGACCAGCAATAAAATTATCTATCGTGCAAAGGTCTTAGTGCAAAAAACGGAGTTTATAACGACCAATGAGCCTACAAGATAAATTATTCACACCAAATAACCAAGCGCAGCTGCAATGAAGAAATCTATATTAGTCATTACAGAACTTTTTATGCCCACCAAGGGCGGCACAGCCGTCTGGTTTGATGCGGTCTACCCGCGTTTAGGGGGCAAAGAGATCCATATAGTCACCGCTCAAGTAGCAGGTGATCAGAAGCATGACCAACCTCACGCCAACACCATCCACCGGCTCAAGCTTGAAAGAACCCGCTGGCTAAGGCCTGAATCATTAGCCATGTACCTTAAACTGTTCTTGAAATGTTTCAGTTTAATGATAACCCATCGGTTTGATGCCGTTCATGCCGGAAGAGTACTGCCCGAAGGGCTGGTCGGTTGGTGTGTGGCGCGTATTTTTAGAAAACCGCTGGTGGTTTATGCCCATGGCGAAGAGATTACCACCTGGCGTGACAGTGGCAAATTCAAAGCGATGGTCTTTACCTATACCCATGCTGACAAAGTGATCGCCAACAGTGAGTTTACCCAGCGTGAACTACTCAAGCTGGGTGTTGCTGAAAAAAATATCGTTTTAATCTACCCCGGTGTGGATATCAAACGGTTCCGGCCGGGTTTGCCCATTGATGACCTGCGGCAGAGCGTGGGTTGTAAAAAATCAGACAAACTGATCCTTTCCGTGGGCCGGTTAAGCCGCCGCAAAGGTTTTGACCAGGTGATTCGCTGTGTAGCACAACTGTTGCCAAAACACCCCGGTCTTCAATATGCCATTATTGGTACAGGTGAAGACCAACAATACCTAACCGACCTGGCAAAAAAACATCAGGTAGAAAAGCAGGTTCACCTGCTTGGTCATGTCAGTGTTGACGACCTGCCACGCTGGTACAATGCGGCTGATATATTCACCATGCCCAACCGGGAGATTAACGGCGACACCGAAGGGTTCGGCATGGTCTTTATCGAGGCTTCCGCCTGCGGCACTCCGGTTATTGCAGGTAATGCCGGGGGCACTGAGTCATCGGTAAAAGAGGGTGTGAGTGGCTACAGGGTAGACGGCAACACCACCGAACAACTTGCAGAAAAGTTGAATATTCTGCTTGATGCTGATGCCAATCAATGGGGACAACAGGGCCGGGAATGGGCTGAAAATAATTTTTCCTGGGAAAAGGTTGCTCTTAAAACAGCGCAAATTTAAAGTCTTTAGATAGGGGGTTTAAGATCCCACGCCTTTAGGCGTTTTACCCCTTCTCCACTTGAGGGGAGAAGGTTGGGATGAGGGGTGAGCTGGACTTTGCTATTCCATACTCAAGTTCAAATAATGCAACAGCAGGGATGGCTATCTCTTTTGGCGAGTTTGATAAAAATTTTTGAGATACATTGCCCATGCCTATAAACAACTCGGTCGCTTGCGGCCGAGTTGTTTATCAGACTTAATGCTTGAGTTCGGCTCTAATCTTGGTATGCCTCATACGCAGCCCATAGATAATGGTTTGTTAGAGTTACGAGTAAAAGGCAAGGAAGGGATAGCACGAGTATTCTATTGCACAAGAGTCGGAAAACGGATTGTCATGCTACATGTGTTCATTAAAAAAACACAGAAAATTCCAAAGAAAGAGTTAAAGCTGGCAACTCAGAGAATGAAAGAGGTGTTAAGTAATGAATCATAGTCAATTGAAAGAAAAGGCATTAAAAAAGCAATCAGTTCGAGAAGGATATGAAGCATTGGAGCCTGAATTTAACTTATTACGAGAAATGCTAAAAGCACGTAATGATGCAGGATTGAGTCAAGCAGATGTAGCTGAACGTATGGGAACTAAGCCACCAGCAATTACTAGGCTTGAGTCTTCGTTAACGAGTGGCCGTCATTCGCCTTCAGTTGCTACCCTTAAAAAATATGCTAAGGCAGTTGGTTGTCATTTAGAAATTAAATTTGTTCATTGATAATCATGGCATAATAATTAAAATCACCGCAAACCTTTTAAAATACACCTAATATGGCTGATTTTAATCGCGCTGCCCAACTATTTTGAAATTCCTGAATCGGAATTACGCATATTACCGCCCTTTTGCAAAAATGGGTTTAAACGTTATGGCCTTGCAAAGTATGGGGCCTTAAATCATCTGTGCCCTGGCCTGTATGCCTTAAACCATGCTAAGGGGATTTAAAATCCCACGCATTCAGGCGGCATAAATTTATTTTCACCCCTTCTCCACTTGAGGGGAGAAGGTTGGGATGAGGGGTGAGCTACACCGAGGTTGAATCTTGAACCCTCACCCTGGCCCTCTCCCAGTTTTGAGAGAGG
>CAYYRK010000197.1:0-4366 GCA_964473915.1 uncultured Pseudomonadales bacterium | reverse complement strand
TTGAAAAGGGTAGCTCTCATAACCCATAATAAAAATATAAGCGCTAAATTACCGGCGTAGTTGAGCTGTTTTTTCTAAAGGGCAGATCAGCGAGCACTATCCGATTCTTTTATGTACCAAACCCTGTAGTCTCCTATAGATTGCTCTTTAGTCAGGAGGTTTTCCTCATGATTAATGGAATGAAAATTGGCTGGATAACCGATAATTTTTTACCCAGCTACAACCCTGGTTTTGTCATGTTTAACTGGACAGCAGTGATTCCACGTGATATTTTTTTGCTAAAGAACAAGAGCTAAAGGCTGAAATGGATCGGCATTTTGTAGCTGTATGGCTGACCGCAGGTTTTATCGGTTTATAGTCAACCGTGTGAATAATAATAAAATTTTCATGTTTGTCCCCAATATTTAAGAATAGCCTCAGAGGCAAATTTAGCGTAGTCAACTGTGGGTGTTCGCTCTATCATTTGATAGAGGCGCCCACCGCCTCCTGGATAATAAGAAACCTTTAAAGAAGATAACTATGGATATAATAAAATCTTCACTTGATGCTCAGACTCCTGGGTATCACTCTAACCGAGAAGCATCACTGGAAAGAATTGCTGAACTGCATCGATTGCGCACAAAAGCCCGGAATGGTGGCTCTGAAAAAGCCGTAAAATTGCATAAAGAGCGCGGTCAAATGATGGTTCGTGAACGTATTCACGCCCTGCTTGATCCCGGTTCTCCCTTTTTTGAAATCTCCGAGCTAGCTGGGCTAAATATGTATGATGGCGTTCCGCCTGGTGGCAGCATGGTAACGGGTGTGGGCCGGATCAATAATCGTAACTGTATGATTATTGCCAATGACCCGACGGTAAAGGGCGGTACTCTGTTTGGTATCACCTGTAAAAAACATGTGAGAGCACAAACCATCGCACGACGATACCGGCTTCCCTGCATCACAATGGTTCAATCTGGTGGTGCCTTTCTGCCCGATGTGGCTAACATTTTTCCGGATATCGGCCACGGAGGCACGATTATGCGCAATCAGGTGCTGATGTCTTCAGAGGGGACAGCGCAAATTGCCATTGTTCATGGCCCATCAACAGCCGGTGGTGCTTACATTCCTGCACTGTGCGATGAGGCGGTCATCATTCGAGAGCAGGGCGCCATGTTTTTAGGTAGCCCGGAACTTGTCTTTGCAGCAACCGGTGAAGTTGTCGGGCAGGAAGAACTTGGCGGCGCAAACATGCATTGTAGTGTCAGTGGTGTGGCTGATCACATTGCAGAAAATGATGCGCACGCACTATCGATCACCCGAAATATTGTAGAAAACCTCGGTTCCCTGCCAAAGATGCGATGGGATGTCGCACAACCAGTTGAGCCGGCTTATCCTATGGAAGAGATTTATGGGATTATCAGCCGAGATCCAAAAATCCCAACAGATAATCGTGAAATTCTCGCTCGCTTGCTCGATGGTAGTGAATTCCATGAATTTAAAGCACTTTTCGGCGACACTCTCATCTGTGGCTTTGGGCGAATCAAAGGCTTTAATGTGGGTGTTTTGATGAATGATGGGGTGTTATTTTCAGAGAGTGCCAGCAAAGCGGCGCACTTTATTGATCTGTGTTGTAAGCGAGACATCCCACTTTTGTTTGCCGCTGATATCAACGGCTTTATGGTTGGAAAAGAGGCTGAAGAGTCGGGTATCGCAAAGCATGGTGCGAAAATGATCACTGCGATGGCCTCGGCAAAAGTTCCTCGGATTAGTTTGATTACAGGTGGCTCCTATGGTGCCGGATACCTGGCAATGTGTGGCCGACCCTTTGAACCTGATTTTATGTTTATGTGGCCCAATGCAAAAGCCGCGATTATGGGGCCTGAGCAAGCAGCAACAACTTTATCTTTGGTTCAGGAAAAAATTCATCGGCGCGAGGGTACCAGCTGGTCTGATGATGAGCAGGAGAACTTCAAAGGGGGTATTCGGAAAATTTATGAAGATTTTTCCAATGCCTATAATTTTGCTTCCCATATCTGGTGCGATAATGTCATAGATCCACTTGAAACCAGAGATGTCATTGGCTATGCCCTGGATATGGCGGGTCGTGTTCCAGAGGAATCCACAACATTTGGTGTCTTCAGGCAGTAATAGGCTTTTTCGCAGTAGATTAATCCTGAACCTGGCTGCTCCCCCCGGCATAGAATTTTTCAGTAAGACTGGCGGTGTTATGAGTTGTTGCCCCGCTAAAAGTAGCTGATGATTTAGTAAATTTATGGCCATGGCTGGCCATATGCCAGAGAGGGAATCAGGTTTTGGTATAGATAGGATGTGAACCATGTTTAAAAAAATACTAATAGCAAACCGTGGTGAAATAGCGTGCCGGATCGCTCGCACATGCCGGAGGCTTGGAGTCGAAGCTACCACTGTACACTCCAGCGCTGATAGAAAAAGTCTTCATGTAAAAACCATTGGCCAGAGCATAGAGCTGGGCGGGGCGTTTGCAGCAGATAGCTACCTTAAAATTGATGCAGTGATCGCAGCTGCCAGGGCAATGGGTGCAGAGGCGATTCATCCAGGTTTTGGTTTTCTTGCTGAAAACCCCGCTTTTGCACGCGCAGTAGAGGATGCGGGCCTGGTATTTATCGGGCCAACCGCTGACATTATTGAGCGATTGGGTGATAAAGCCTGTGCAAAACAGGAGGCGATTAAAGTGGGCGTTCCTGTTATTCCCGGCAGTGAAAAGCCCAGCAGCGATCCCAATGAAGTGGCTGAGACAGTCAAAAACATGAGATTGCCGATAATGTTAAAAGCCGCTGCCGGTGGCGGCGGTAAGGGTATGCGCATCGTTTATACCCTGGATAATCTGGCCGATGATATTGAATCCGCCATGCGAGAAGGTCAGAATGCTTTTTCCAACCCGGCACTGATCGTAGAAAAACTCGTACAAAAAGGCCGTCATATTGAAATTCAGATTGCGGGCGATGGGAACGGTAATGTTATTCATCTGTATGAACGTGAGTGTTCACTGCAAAGGCGACACCAGAAAGTCATCGAGGAGGCTCCAGCGACCAACTTTGATCCCAATATGCGTAATAGAATGGCTGCCGATGCTGTTAAATTGGGAGAAAGCCTGAATTATAGAGGTGTTGGCACCGTTGAATTTATTGTTAGTGGGGATGAATATTTCTTTTTGGAAGTCAATCCCCGGCTTCAAGTTGAACACCCGGTCACGGAACAGGTTACAGGTTTGGATATTGTTGAGATGCAGCTGGATATCGCCTGTGGTCGAGGGTTGTCTGTCCTCCAGGAAGATATTCAGCTTAAAGGGCATTCAGTTGAGGCTCGTATCTACGCAGAAGATCCCTCTTCCGGGTTTCTTCCTTCAACGGGTAACTTGATCTATGTGAACTTTCCTCAGGACGGTGTGCGTGTTGAAACAGGCGTGGAAAGTGGTAGTGAGGTTACGCCCTATTATGACCCGATGATTGCCAAACTGATCACTCATGCTGACACCCGTGACGAAGCATTGGATCGACTTTCACTGGCACTTGACGAAATGTGTATTTTCGGTGTTACTACAAACCGTGCTTTTTTGAAAATATTATTGGCTCTGGATGAAACACGAACAGGCACTTTTTACACCGTTTTTATTGATGATAAGTTCGATGAGTGGAACCTTGGTTCAACGGGGTGCTCTGTAGAAATCATCGCTATTGCCTCCTATTTCTGGCTGCGCCAGCAACGTAAAAAGTCCAATACTGAGCCCTGGGTTGCCTGGTCAAATACAGGTTGGCAGATCTCCTCTGGTGGAGAGATGCTGGCACCTATCCCGACACTACATATGGAGGAAAGCGGTAGATCAGAGGAGATTAGATTTGCTCCATTGGCGGCAGATGGTTATATGTTGATTGGTGTAGGTGCTGAAGAGGTACGTGTTAAATTACAGCCATTGGGGAGCCATAAATATCAATATAATATTGAAAACAGGCAGGGTGTGGTAACACTGGCTGCCGATAAGAAAAATGTTTTTGTTCAGTCTCAACAGGTATCTTTTTCATTTAGTGCGAGCAGTTATCTTTCATACATCAGTGCTACAGCACAGGTCAGTGGTGAGTTGAGTGCGCCCATGATGGGGACGGTGCTAAAAGTGAGTGCTGCTGTTGGTGATAAGGTCTGTGCTGGGGATACCATCATTGTCATTGAGTCGATGAAAATGGAACTGCGTATTGTCAGTGCAATTGATGGAGTTGTCTCATCAATCAATTGCCAGGAGGGTGAAACGGTCGAAAGACACGCCATTGTCGCCCAGGTTAAACCGTAAGCGTAAAATAACCGACGTGGTTAGCCTGTTTTTTGTAAACGGCAGCGCATCCCGGTATTGTAATAT
>CAYYRK010000196.1:0-4408 GCA_964473915.1 uncultured Pseudomonadales bacterium | reverse complement strand
AGAGTTTTGTACGACAGTACACTCATCAAGCACTTTACGTGCCACGGGCGAAAAAGATGCCAGATGAAACCCCATTCCATAAAAGGAAGGACTGGACTGCTCACACCACACACTCTGGGCTTCAAAATAGGCGCTGCCGGCATCCTCTACCGCATGCGGAGACTGTACTAGCAACAAATAATGGTATGTCTGACCCACAGCTATCGGGTTTCTAATGCTGGTGACCATCATTCCATCCCTGGAATAATCAGCAACCAGTCCAACGTACTCATCGGTATCACAATTAAAAACACTAACGGTGCTGATCAGACTTTTTCTTATATGGTGCCTTCTGTTATTGTCGGACATTCTCTGCTTCAACCCAGTATTAAAATCTAATTGAAATCGACACACTCCCGCCTATAATAGTGAAATAATTCAGCCTCGGAAGCAACCTATTTTAACCATGCCTGGCAACCGAAATTTTTCTATCCTGGATCGGTTATTGATTAAAACCGGCAAACTACTGGGTGGCCATACTCTCCCCAGCGATTATATTGTGCGTCCATCTCCAGCCCTACAGCACGCAGAACGGATTGATAATTCCCACACGAAACATGCTGCGGGACTGATGCGCGTCAACCATACCGGAGAGGTGTGCGCACAAGCTCTCTACAGAGGGCAGGAGCTAACCGCCGCTCAATCCCAGGTCAGAGAGAGCATGCAGCAGGCAGCAAAAGAGGAGCGAGACCACCTTGACTGGTGCAGCGAACGTCTGACGCAGCTAGGGAGCCATACTAGCAGGCTGAACCCATTGTTTTATACCACCTCTTTTTGCCTCGGCGCACTGGCGGGTCTGGCTGGAGACAAATGGAGCCTCGGATTTGTAGCAGAAACTGAAAAACAGGTATGCATCCACCTTGAAGACCACCTGCAAAAACTCCCCGTTTCGGATAAAAAATCCCGGGCCATTCTCGAACAGATGAAAATAGATGAAAACAAACACGCCAATACAGCTATTGCGTCCGGTGCGGCAACACTGCCATTACCTGTACGCAAAGCAATGGGGCTAATGTCTCAAATTATGACCCGCACCACCTATTATTGGTAGGCCTTAACCTGGAGTGACATAATCCTCTATGGCGCTAAGCGGCGTATATTCCAGCCATTATCTTGCTGCAAGCTGTAATGAAACCGATCGTGCAACCGGCTGACTCTACCCTGCCAAAACTCAAACTCTCTCGGAATGATACGGTACCCCCCCCAAAAAGAGGGCAGCGGCACTTCGCCTTTCCTGTATTTTTGCTTCATTCTGGCAAAATTTTGCTCCAACACCTGGCGCGAGGAGATGCTTCTACTTTGTGCCGAAGTCCAGGCTGCAATCTGACTATCACCTGGCCGGGTAAGGAAATATTTAAGGACCTGCGGGATAGAAAGTTTCTCTGCACGTCCACAAATCATGACCTGGCGCTCCAGACCAAGCCAGGAAAAATGCAGGCTTACGTTACTATTCTCACTGATCTCCGTTGCTTTGCGGCTCTCCAGGTTTGTGTAGAACACCAGCCCACTTTTATCGCAACCCTTGAGCAGCACAGATCGCTGCGACGGCCGTCCATCAGCGGCTACGGTCGCCAGGGTCATGGCGGTCGGATCTGTCAAACCAGCTTGTACCGCTTGCTGTAACCATAATTTAAATTGTTCAATGGGATCAGTAACCAGGTCAGCCCGGTGCAAACCGTTTTTCAAATATTCCCGGCGAATCTGTTCAATATCCATAACCACAGCTCCATTATCAACCCATTTCATCCAAGTCTACCACTTCATAACTATGGGTGATTTCAACACCAGCCTTTCCCAGCATAATAGATGCTGAGCAGAACTTTTCAGCAGACAATGACACAGCCCTCGCAACTGCAGCTTCCTTGAGTTTGTGTCCGGATACTTTAAAATGAACCTGAATACGAGTAAAAACAGCCGGCACTTCGTCAGACCGCTCAGCCTCCAGTATCGCTTCACAGTCAACAACCTGCTGCCGTGATTTTGACAGGATGTTCATCACATCGAAGGCGGTGCAGCCTCCCAACCCCATCAGCATCATCTCCATCGGACGAACACCAGTATTGCGCCCCCCGTGCGACTCAGGCCCCTCCACTATGCTACTATGACCACTACCCGATTCAGCCAAAAACCGAACACCATCGACCCACTTTACTGTTGCTTGCATAAACTACCTACTGATTTCAAATTAGTGACTTACGTGAGAACGCCCATTATAGGTGTCGGCAGAAAAATTCTAAATGAATGTTTTACAGGAAGTACAAAAATGGCTCAATCACGAAGATGCCGGTAAAATTATCCGTCATCATTCTGTGACTGGCGGGTCTATCTGTCAAAGCCAACACATTGAGACAAGCAAGGGGCGAAGCTACTTTGTCAAATCGCTGGATCACCCGTTAAACAGGCTATTTTATGCAGAGGCCTTTGGCCTGCAGGCGATCAAAAACAGCGGGGCGATCAAAACACCAGAAGTTCTTGTCCAGACGGATGATATGCTGATTCTTGAGTACCTTGCCCCATCAAAGACAACCCACGCCTACTGGAAAAATTTTGGTCGGCAACTGGCAACCATGCATCTTCAGCCTGCCCCAAACTTCGGCTTTGAAATAGACAATTTCTGTGGACTCTCCCCTCAGCCTAATAACATCACACTGAACGGGCATGAGTTTTTCGCCCAATATCGGTTGATCTACCAGTCACGTCTTGCACTTGATAACAAACTGCTAAGTAGACAGAATTATACGACTGTGCAACCGGCTGCCAGAATTTATACCGCAGCAAAAACCGGTACTTGTCCACGGAGACCTTTGGCAAGGAAATGTTTCTTGCGTACACAGCAATACCCCGGTGATATTTGACCCTGCCTGCCATCGAGGCTGGGCCGAATCTGATATCGCCATGACACAACTGTTCGGGACTCTCCCAAACCTGTTCTACCAAAGCTACCTGGAAGTTAATCCGCTCGAGACAAACTGGCATGACCGAATCATGCTCTATAACCTGTATCACCTGCTCAACCACCTAAATCTATTTGGGCGCAGCTATTACCCCCAGGTCATCAAAGTAACACAGCGTTACGTTTAGAGACAAATTGTACTACCTATCATCACATCTGTTTGAATTTTATTTCCATTGTACACAAAAATCAGCAAGATATTGCTTGACAGAAACGGGGTCTGGCATTATCCTGCGCACATTGTTTTTGGTTAACACTCGTTCAGTTTGTAACGTTATGTAACATTTTCCTCCCACACATACCCCTTATGTGTGTTTTAAAGGATGGCACCCCCGCCATCCTTTTTTTTGTCTAAAAAAAAGCAACTCTGGCTACAGAATAACTGGAAGATTAGCTCAATCTGATCCATTATTAATACTTCTCTTTTTCACCTTTCTGGCAAACCCACCCAATACGGAATAGTCAAAATAACCGGGATTATCATGAGCCCTGTAGAAAAAACAAAATCTAATCGAGCCTCACCGCTCACGCCTTCAAACCCGCAGCAATTTCAGGATATTATTGACTACTTCCCCATAGGAGAACAGGTTGATTACTATCCTGAATACCAGGCCAATCTGACCATGCAGTCCATTATTCTTGGCTATGAAATTAATGGACATGTCATCTTTGCCCGCAATCAGGTCGAATTTCTTACTGGAAAAAACGATGCATGGCTTATCTGCGTCTATATAAATGAAAAGAGATATGAATACACCCACATAACCAGCTTCTGCATCGTTTTGCCAGGCAAGGCGGGCGAAGAGTATAAACTTAACTATTTGAACAAAGCTTCTCTGGGACCCCGGGGCCAATTCCGTACCGGTAATGCTATTACCATGATGGCACGCTACCAAAACCGCGGCATTATTCATTTGGAAACCACGGTCAGGGAGTCCATTCTTCCAAAATCAGGCTACTACCGCAATCACCAGCTTGTCCTGCTTGAGGCCACCGCGACCAGCCTTGATATCAGCGAACAAAGAGATCACCACCGAATTAATACCAAACTCCCTATAACAATCAGCATACGAGACAATCCGCAAACTTATAGCTGCCTGATGACTGATTACTCCGAGGTCGGCTCACAAATAAGCTTTAACCAGGAAGATACTCTGGCGCATGAGCTAAAGCCTGGGGATCGTTTTAAGCTCACTCTACAGCTGGATGAATTACACAAGACATTTGTCATTGGGGGCGTTATTTTGCGTAAGCGAAAGGGAGCGGCCGTACTTACCTTTCAAGATATTATATCTGAGGGCAACCAAAAATCTTTTGATCTGATTGATGCGCTTTATATTAAGTCATGCCTGCTACAACACCCTCAGACCGCCTAATAGAAAACATACGCTGCTCGAACATAATGTTAAATTATTT
>CAYYRK010000195.1:0-4454 GCA_964473915.1 uncultured Pseudomonadales bacterium | reverse complement strand
ACCTGTTCAATGCCATGAAGCGCCGTGTCTATCTGACCATGAGTAATAATTAGTGGCGGCGCAATGCGCACGACTGTATCGTGGGTCTCTTTGCTTAATAAACCACGCAGGGCAAGGGCCTCGCAGACCTCTCGGGCCGTTGCAAAATCGGAATCAATTTCTATTCCTACGAACAGGCCCCTACCGCGCACTTCACGGATCACAGGATTATCCAGTGAACGTAATCTGTTGATCAAATATAGCCCCAATTGCTCTGATTTTAAAATCAGGTTTTCCTCCATTAGAACATTCAGGGCCTCAAGGCCAACAGCGCTGGCCAGAGGGTTTCCGCCAAAAGTGCTACCATGATCGCCAGGGGTAAAAACGTTCATCACCTCTTCGCGGGAAAGAAAAAGTGAAACCGGCAGCAGCCCGCCCCCCAACGCCTTACCCAAGATCAATCCATCAGGCTTTACCTGATCATATTGGCTGGCCAGCAGCTTGCCGGTTCGTCCCAAGCCTGTCTGTATCTCATCACAGATTAAAAGCACATTGTTCTCGCGACATAGCTGCTCGCAACGCTTCAAATAACCTGGGGGTGGTACTATGATCCCTGCTTCCCCCTGTATGGGTTCAACCAGAAATGCTGCCGTGTTAGGTGTTATGGCTTCCTCCAGCGCCTGGGCATCACCGAAGGGGATCTGTTTAAAGCCCCCGGGAAATGGTCCAAATCCATTTCGATACTGTATTTCAGAGGACATTCCGACGATGGTGATTGTCCGCCCATGAAAATTTCCGCTGCATACAATGATCTCAGCCTGATCAGCGGCAATACCCTTGACTTGATACCCCCATTTGCGGGCTGCCTTTAAGGCGGTTTCAACCGCTTCGGCCCCGGTATTCATGGGTAGAGCTTTCTCCATCTGTGTTAACTGGCAGGCACGCTCGAGGAAAGCGCCCAATTTGTCTGTATAAAACGCTCTTGAACAAACAGCCAATTTTCCCGCCTGTTCATTTAACGCTCTTAGTAGTCTGGGATGGGAGTGCCCCAGGCTGACAGCCGAATAGGCGCTCATTAGATCCAGATACTGTCTACCTTGATCATCCCACAGATAAGCTCCCTCTCCTCGAGAGAGAACAACAGGAATCGGTTGATAGTTAGCTGCTGAAAACTGTGTTTCACGGGCTATATATTCATTCATGGCTCATCTCTCCTTGGTAACATATGCGTCAATAATAGAAAAATCAGCTCACTGGTTTTACGATGTATATCATGTGACGGATTATATTCCACGATCTCGATGCCCAATAACCCATCAGCTTTTTTCAGGACACTCAGCCCCTTCAATAGCTCAGCAGATCGCAACCCATCGCTTTCCTGAATGCTAACTCCGGGTGCGTCCAGCGGGTCTATCGCGTCCAGATCCAGAGACACACCATAACCACAGGTCGCCTGCGCTGCCCGTGATAGCGCTTCATTCATCACGCTGACCATCCCTCTGGATCTAACTTCATCGAGACTGAATACCCTGACACCTAACTGTTCCAGTAGCTGGGCCTCTTCAGCTTCAAAAGCCCTGACCCCGACCAGACTTAAATGTGCCGGGTCTAAAAACTGCTTTCCACCCGGCAGAGCCCCCGCTCCTGGCATCGCCCCCAGCAACCATGCCAGGGGCATGCCGTGATAAGCCCCGGAAGGACTGGTTGACGGTGTGTGACTGTCCATATGTGCATCGATCCAGATCAGTCCAAAGGACCCCCGGTTATGTATTGCGTTATAGACTCCCTGCCAGGTACCCATGGCACAAGAATGATCCCCACCCAGAACCACGAAAAGATTATGTTTTTCCACCTGCACCTGGACAATCCGAGCTAACTTTTGAATAAGGTCATTCAAAGCCTGGTCGATGGAGGTGTTGGGTTGGGTATCTGCTTCCAGCATCGCATGCCACTGGGCTTTGATGTTCAACTGCTGCAGATGACTAATCAAGCCAGATTCATGAAGCAGCTGGGGTGCATGCTCGCAACCGGGACAAGTAACCCCTAGAGTGGACGCAACCCCGATCAGATTAATCCACGACATCGCCACATCACTAAGTGCAAAAGTGTCAGGTAGATATTGCTCCTCTTTTTGCAGCATCAAACTCCACTCCCATGCGCTAAAATTGACTGTGTTTCCCCTGGATGTTCAGTTCCAACACAGCAATACGGAGTTAGACTGCCAAAATGCCCGTAGGTTCTAGGAGGAGGATCCGACTGCATTTTTTGGATTGAAATCTTTGCGCAGATCCCCTTTGTTTGTACTGCTTGAAAAGAAAGATTTCATCATTACAAAGCACCTGTTTTGCTATGGTCTGCGGAGTATTTGTGTGGCGGGCTGACCTTATTGCCAGAGTTTTTCAAGGCGCTTGTCCCGGCCACAACTATAGCGGTAATATTTATAGCGGATCGGGTTTTTCAGGTAATAATCCTGATGGTAGTCTTCAGCGGGGTAGAAGGCGGCCGCTGCGGTGAGTTCCGTCACTATCGGATCTTTGAAGGGCTTTGAGATATTGAGCTGGGCCAGTGATTGTTCGGCCAGTTTTTGCTGCTCAGTATTGTGATAAAAGATGGCTGAACGGTACTGGTTTCCCTTGTCACAGAACTGTCGATTTTTAGTGGTTGGGTCAATATTGGACCAGAATACGCTAAGCAACTTCTTGTAAGTTATTTTGCTGGGGTCATAGCGAAGTTGAACAACCTCCGCATGGCCTGTTCCACCTGCTGAAACTTGCTGATAACTGGGATTATTAAGATCTCCGCCCATATAGCCTGAAATGGTATCTGTAACACCATCAAGTTCATCGAAGGGGTGTTCCATGCACCAGAAACACCCTCCGGCAAAGGTTGCTATTTTACGGTCGTTGGATATGTCTTCGGCCTGTAAAGGCAGAGTAATAAAAGTGCATAGCAGGGTGCCAATCAATAGATAAGTTTTCATAGGTTGTGCCTCATAACGTTGTCAATAGCCTGTTAGATCCATGGGCTATCAGGGTAAGTTAGAGACACTTTACTTTAGAAAGTTTCCGGTACTGTGGTTGGGTGCGTGGTTGTTTTAAGGAGGAGTGTTGGTGTTAGTTTTACTTTGATCGTACACAGATACCGTCAAGCAGAAGTCTTGCGCAACCTTCGGCAAAATCTTCAATGGGGTAGCGTGCAGGGTCCATCCACTCGACGGTCCAGTTGAGAGCACCCAGCAGAAACAGGCGTAGAGGCACTATCGCCACGTCCTCACGCAGTTGCCCTGCCCGTTGTGCATCTATGAGCAGGGTATCCCAAAATTCACCATAGGCGCGTCGTAGCGGCCGGTGTCGTCTGCGCACGTCTTCCGGTAGTTGGCTGTATATGCGAATGTTAGTAGAAATAAACTCGCTGCGCTCCAGTATCAGTGTCAGGTGTGCATGTGCCGCTGCGGCGATGATAACTCGATGGTCACTCTCCCCTTGTAGCGAGCGGGTGACCGCCTGTACGCCATTGTGGATATCTCGCAAACCCTGATCAAGAACTTCGTCCAAAATTTCAATCTTTGAACCAAAGTGATAATAGATGCTGCCAGCCTTCTTGCCAGCTGCTGCAGCGATATCGCGAAGTGTTGAGGCTGCGTAGCCCTGATCCCGGAACAGATGGGCGGCGGCTCTCATGATCTCTTTACGGGTGCGGTCAGATTTTTTCTTGCTCACCTCGGTGCGGTTGGGTTGATAATCTGTTGCTGGTATCAGCTTTAATGTATTTTTAGCTGAACGTTGGGTTGATATCCCATCAAGGATGAGTTGTGCGCAGCGATCAGAAAGCAGGTCGGCAGAGTATCGTTCAATGTCGAACCACTCGACAGTCCAGTTCAGGGCCCCTAGCAGGAACTGGCGCAGCGGTACAATTTTAATATCTTTGCGCAGTTGCCCTGCCTGTTGCGCATCCTTTAACAGGGTGTCCCAAAGGGCGGCGTAGGCGCGTCGTAGTGGTTGATGCCGTTTGCGTATCTCTTCAGGTAGCTGGTCGTAAATACGGATATTTGCA
Source organism: uncultured Pseudomonadales bacterium (assembly GCA_964473915.1). GTDB lineage: Bacteria > Pseudomonadota > Gammaproteobacteria > Pseudomonadales > IMCC2047 > CAYYRK01. The sequence goes on along the minus strand of CAYYRK010000195.1, from coordinate 422 downwards.
GAGGCGAATTCGCTGCGCGCCAGTAACAGAGACAGGTGCGCCTTTGCCGCTGAGGAAATTCTGGCCCGGTAGTCGCTGAGATTTTCCTGTGAACGGATCGCTGCACATACGCCATCGTAGACATCTCGCAGCCCCTGATCAAGAACCTCATCCAGGATCTGATCTTTTGAGTCAAAATGATAGTAGATGCTGCCAGCTTTTATCCCGGTTGCTGCGGCAATCCCTCGAAGTGTTGATGCGTCGTATCCCTGATCCCTGAATAAACCGGCAGCGGTTTTTAAAATCTTTTCGCGTGTGTTGTCTGATTTTTTTCGGGGCAATCCGTTTTGTTGGATGTTGAGCTTTGGCCTCATTTTAATCCCGGTATACAACTTTTATGAAAAGCCCTGCGGTAGAGCACATCAAACCTGCGAAGTGACTAT
>CAYYRK010000194.1:0-4490 GCA_964473915.1 uncultured Pseudomonadales bacterium | reverse complement strand
TTGGAATAGCACAACTATTCCGCGTCATTGCGCCTTGCCCTGTGCCGCCACAAACGCACACTCTATCCTGTCCAACTGAGGGTTCTAGGTTAATCAGACTATTTTATGGCATTATCACAACTATAGTTTGTATCGATTACGCCATGTCGCTTTTGAGGAAATCTCGAGGAGCAGGTCTGTCATGATTGTCTCAAAACTCAGAATTATCATGAAATATTCAGGTTAATATGCTTATAGAACCGGCCATCCATACCCTGCAGAGGATTATCAATAGTGAAGCTGGAATGCTCTCATTTGGCGCTGGTCTTGGGGCGCAGCTCAGAAAAGGTACAATAATCTATATCTCCGGTGAACTTGGAACCGGAAAAACAACGCTGTGCCGAGGCATTCTGTCTGGCAGAGGCCATCATTCAAAGGTTAAAAGCCCAACCTATACGTTGGTTGAACCCTACAGCCTGCCGAGTGGCCCCGTTTATCATTTTGACATCTACCGTCTGGCCGATCCTTCAGAGCTAGAGTATATGGGCTATCGCGACTATCTGGATGGCAGTGCGATCTGTCTGGTCGAGTGGCCAGAAAAAGGGGTTGGCTGGCTGCCAGAACCCGATATCAAGATCGAGATTGCTGTCCGTAAACGAGGTAGAAGCCTCGAGTGTCAGGCTCAATCAAAGCTTGGCATGAATATTATCAATAACTTATAATTAGCCTGGATGCGCAGATAAAAAGAGCCAAACTTCCGGCGGCCCTTGCTTGTTTGGTGACTTTTGAGTTATCACTGTGCTAGAAGCTGGGTAGGCAAGCCGTGTGAACTTTTCATCAAGGGCTTGATCTTCTTTGTCTAGTTGGACATATTACATTAAAGCCTAGGTTTCCAGAGTGCCTATAATCGATGAAAATAACAGCGGCCATAAATCTGATGATGATACTGCTTCTATCCGGAGCAGCTACTGCGGCCACCCAGATAAAAGGGCTTCGTGTATGGCCCGCGCCAGATCACACCCGCATTGTTTTTGATCTCGAAGATCGGATTGAACACAAAGTCTTCACCCTGAAAAATCCTGATCGACTGGTCATTGATCTTCGCGATATTCGAAGTGGCGACAACCTGAAAAATATCAAAACGCTGGGAACTTTGATTAAACACGTACGCTACTCTTCTCAGAATAATAGTGATCTGCGCATTGTTTTTGATCTCAACAGGGGTATTAAACCTCGTAGTTTTCAGCTTACCCCCAATCAGCAATATGGACACCGGTTGGTGGTCGATCTATATCCATTACGGTTGACGGCGGGAAAACCTTCCGTTACTAAGACGCTAGACACAAAAAGAAAAGTAGTTATTGCGATTGACCCGGGGCATGGTGGTGATGATCCGGGTGCCATTGGTGCAGGCGGTATTCAGGAAAAAGCGGTCGTACTCGCTATTGCCAAAGAGTTAAACAAGCTTTTTATCCATCAGCAGGGCTTCAAGCCGGTTCTTGTGCGTGATTCGGATTACTATGTGGGGTTAAGAAAAAGAACAGATTATGCACGCAAACATAAGGCTGATCTACTGATCTCTATCCATGCCGATGCCTTCAAGGGCACGCAAGCCAATGGTGCTTCGGTCTATGCAGTGTCTAAGCGTGGAGCGACCAGTGAGGCCGCTCGCTGGCTAGCAGAATCAGAAAATCGCGCCGACCTAATCGGTGGTGTAGGGGGTGTCAGCCTTGATGATAAGGATGATATGGTTGCTGGCGTTCTATTAGATCTTTCCATGACCGCCAGCATGCGCACCAGTCTTGCCACTGGCAACCAGATAGTCAGGGAGTTGGGCAGGATTACTCGTCTGCATAAAAAAAAGGTGGAGCAGGCTGGATTTGTGGTACTAAAATCGCCTGACATACCCTCTATTCTTGTGGAAACAGGATTTATTTCAAACCCTAAAGAAGCCAAAAAACTTCGTAGCAAATCGTATCAACGATCTATTGCTCATGCGATCTACAAGGGGATCAACAGACATTTTACGCAAAACCCTCCCCCTGGAACCTGGTTGGCCTGGAAGTATAACAATGCTAACCGTTACACCCACTATCAGATCGCTCGCGGCGACACTCTTTCCCAAATAGCCAAGCGTAACCATACCAGCACAGCACACTTGAAACAGGTCAACGCGCTTAAATCGGATAAAATAAGAGTGGGGCAGGTGATTCAGATCCCTACCTCCTGAACGCACAATTATAGTGAACTGCTATAGTGATCTGCCTTAAAATCCTGTTACAACATTGACCTGATCAAGGATGACAATTATATTGGCTTTTTTGAAGCTATCTGGAGATAGGCCATGATCAGCGAATACATGAGCGGCGACCATCAGCGCTGTGACGAAATTTTTGCTCGTACTGAAGCTGCCGCTGTCAGCGGAAATATAGATCCCGCGTTATTACAAGGTCTGATCGATGCCGTACAAAGGCACTTTCTTATTGAAGAAGAGGTCCTGTTCCCCACCTTCGAGCAGAGCACAGGCAACACCGCTGGACCAACCCAGATGATGCGCATGGAACATCAGCAGATGCGTAGCCTGTTTACCGAAATGACTCAGGCTGCTAACGAGAACGATGCGGACGAGCTTGGGGGTCTGTGTGATACCCTGCTAATATTAATGCGGCAGCATAATATGAAGGAGGAGAATATTCTCTATCCCATGATCGATCGTGCCTGCGCAGAGGATGAGTCTGAAATACTCGAGCGCATTCAAAAGATGTAGCAGCAGTTTATGAAAGATCTTTTTCAGGTCCACACTTTGGATGTCAGTGGGCTGGAGCCCTGTGAACCCATGGAAAAAACCATTAAGGCACTGGAGCAACTGCCGGAGGAGCACTGCCTGAAGGTGCTGCTTCGCCGTGAACCACACCCTCTTTTCCCCATGCTTGAAAAAAGAGGTTTCAGCTGGAAAATGCTCACTGGGCCCAGCGCTGCGATAGAGCTATGGATATGGCATCATGGCAGCCAGAATGCGGCAGATCTGGTGCCTAATCAGGACTTAAAATACTGATGCATCCTAACCTGTCACTGGACCAGGCTCCCCCGATTTCAGTGCCTTTCCGTTTTTTTATCAGCGCCCCCCTGTTTGGTATATTGGCTGCGCTGGCGCTTTGTTTCTATGGCCCGGAGCTATTACAAACCCGCTGGTTTCCTGCCACCCTTGGGTTCACCCATTTGGTGACATTGGGTATATTAACCATGGTTATGTGTGGTGCGCTGTTTCAGATGCTGCCCGTTATCGCCGGCGCACCCATAAGCCATCCGCTGGGGGTCAGTCTGGTTACCCACCTCTCATTGAGTACGGGTACTATCACTTTGGCTGCTGGCTTCCTCTGGGGAGATCCTCTGGTATTTAGTGGAGCGATATTCCTGCTTGCCACTGCTGTCCTGATATTTTTTGTCTCCACCTTTTACAGTCTGCTCAAAGCCCCACGCCTGCAGCCTACAATCACGGGAGTGCGCATGGCTATTATAGGACTGGTAGTCACGGCTGGATTTGGCCTGACACTGGCCGCAGGCTATGCATGGACAGATGGTGCAGCGCAGCGGGAGACCCTGACAGACCTGCACCTCGCCTGGGGCTTTCTTGGCTGGATGGGTATGCTTGCTGCAGTTATCGCCTATCAGGTCGTCCCCATGTTTCAGATGACACCTGAATACCCTCTGTGGTTGCGGCGAACACTTTCCTGGATGTTATTTGGTACACTTCTATGTTGGAGTATCGGTCTGGCCAGTGCTCCCACCAAAGCGCTTCTGACTCTGCTAGAGCTGATTCTAGCTGGTGAACTGACACTTTTTGCAGGCATCACCCTGCATCTGCAACATAAACGCAGACGTAAAGTTGCAGATGTAGTACTCTTTTTTTGGCGTACGGGTATGGTTACGCTGATACTCGCATGCCTGTGCTGGACTGTTGCCCAATGGTGGCCGGCCTGGGGTGACGATCCTCGTTATTCGTTCTGTCTGGGTATCCTCTTTCTGGCAGGCTTTACCCTATCCGTAATCAACGGCATGCTCTATAAAATCGTCCCGTTTTTGGTATGGTTGCACCTGCAAAACAGGGTAATGGCCGATATCAATCTGATGGGGGCAAAAATACCTAATATGAAAAAGGTGATCAGCAGTGAAGCTATGAAAAAACAGTTTTGGCTGCATTTGATTGCTTTATGCAGTTTACTGGCCGCTGTTTTTTATCCTGACCAGCTCTCAAGGTTGGCGGGGCTGCTGTTTCTGGCCAGTTTTGTTTGGCTGGGCTGGAACCTTCTGGCTGCTATTGCTATCTATCGTACCGAGATTGCCCGCCTGGAACAACGAGTGCGGGATGGCGCAGGCACTGCTACAATCTGAAACGGGCATTCAGATTGCTGATACTTTCTCGTGTGTAGGAGGACAGGCTGCTGAGCATCTTAAATGAGACCTTTGCACGAGAGCCATTTTGCTCCCATGCGGTGTTAAAAATGTGCTCA
>CAYYRK010000193.1:0-4545 GCA_964473915.1 uncultured Pseudomonadales bacterium | reverse complement strand
ACTATTTGAATAAATATTCTTTTCCGACTAATAATACACCAAGCGGATACAATCGAAACTTTGTCTTAATTAGGAGACACAAAGCGGCTTTCCCCCCATTTACAGCCTGTCAGGACAAGGAAACGCATGGGAAAAAACTCAGGGCATACAGTAAGAACAGGAACGGGAGGAAAATGAAGCTATTCTGAGTTAGAATTTGTCATGGAAGTGATTAGCCTTGCTTCTTAAGGGCCTTTTTTGGAACAATACCTATCAACAGGTACGCGCTATTCATGAAGACCAACACCGCTTTACCCGTTTTTGCTCAAAAATTTTATCGAAATTACAAAGCCTCTGTACAGAAGCCTAAAATCTGGTATTTGGCTAATATTGACCTGGTCTATTTGCAAATACCCAAAATTGCTTCAACCTCCGTCACCAGAAGCCTCAGTAAATTTATGCTTGATCAGCGCGGCCCGGTAATCGGGCTTGAAGAGGTGGGGCGAAAACAGGTTAGAGCGATAGCTGAGGTCTGCGCTTCACACAGCAGTCCAAAAGACACTGCAAGAAAATACAAAACTGCCTACAAGTTCAGCCTGGTACGCAACCCTCTGGAACGCCTCTGGTCCTGTTACAAAAACAAGGTTCTAGACCCCTATCGAAGCGGTGGAGAAAATATCTTCTGGAATCACGGCATTCAACTGGATATGAGTTTTGATGCTTTTGTCCATCGTATGGCCAAAATACCGGATCATAAAATAAACCGCCATCTTAAATCCCAATACTGGTATCTCTACTGCCAGGATCGATGCCTTGCCAATTACATTGCTCGATTTGAAAACCTCGCCCAGGACTGGTCAGAACTGGTGGTCAAATTCGGCTTACCCGAGTTACCCCATGCCAACCCATCCAGCGAGTATAAGCAATCCTATAAGGAGGGCTATTCCAAACAAACTGCACGAATCGCCAGCGATCGGTACCAACGGGATATTGAACTTTTTGGTTATCGTGAAGAGATCAGCGATATGCTCTAATGCTCTGTAACCGATCTGGTTTTATAGATAACCAGCTGATCACCGCGACCGTTTGAAAACTGAACCAACTTTTCCAGTTGGTTCGCTCTTTGGCGCATAAAGAACTGAAGCAATCGATCATTTTTGTTTATTTTGACGGCCCAGTAGTCATAGTCATTAACGGAAGTAACAAACCCAGCATACTGAAAATCCCTGGAATCCTTCCAGTTGACCTCTAACCCTGACATATAGGCAATTTGAGCATTGTTGCTGTACAGACTAGCGCCTGCTGAGGCATTGGCCTGCAGCCAATCAACGCCCTCCAGCAAATAACGCTTTGAATGACCAAAGGAAACCAGGCTATCAAAAAAAGTGTACAACATCAAAAGCACCAACCCCCATTTTTGCCAACCACTGGCAAAACGATTCCGGTATTTTTCGTACAAAATATCCAGCATGGAGGGGATCATCAGCATACAGACTAACACGATAAGCATGGTATAGCGGGCTTGTAAAAACTGGCTGTTCGCTAGAAAATCTAAAACTGGCAATGTTAGCAGAATGACGACAAACAGATAGGGTAACAAGATGTTACGAGGGATAAGCTGATATCTACGGCTCAAAAAAAGAGCGGTACCGATAGCAGCCAGATAAGCCAAACCCAGCAGCTCAAAAAACTTGGCAAAAAAGATATACATCAGTGCCATCATCAACGCAGGTTGCGCATATTTTTCGGAAAAACGGTTTAATACCTGCCCGGCAAAACGGTCTGCAGCCTCAGCAAAACTGCCAGGCTGGGCTTGACGAAAGCTTTGTAATTCACCGTTAATGGTATCAAGCAGGCTGACATAAAGATTTGCCTGCAGTACTAAATCAATAACCCATAGCAGCAGCGGCAAGATGATAACCACCATCATTACCTGACTGTAGTAGCGCCCCAGCTGCTTGTCAGCGAGACTAAGGTCAGCCAGCCTGCACAGCGGCAGCAGCAAAAGAATAGAAGCCTCGGGCCGAAACAGTGCAGCAATGCTAGTGCAACCCAGCCAGCCAATAAAAAAAGATACCTGAAGGTTCAAATAATGCCTTAAAAAACAGCCTATCGCTGCAAGGGAAAAGGCCCAATAACCAAAATCCCGAATAATATAGTGGCGGTGTTCATTAAGTCCGGCAAAGATAATAATCGTCAACGCGGCAAGTAAATGGATACGTTCTTTATCTGAGAACAGGCCTGCCAGCGAAATAAAGGCACACACAAGCCCTGCAAGCAGTGATGTGTTGAGTAGATAGGCCGCATGAATCAGGTTTAAACCGCTGGCCTGATGAATCAGCCCGATTAATATTGAATAGAAGGGTCTGGGGTAAAGCTCGATTGCTGCATCAATACCTCCAGTGGTAAAGGCTTGGGCGGCACGCAGATAGAGAACACCATCAGTGTTAAATAGCGGATTTGAATTAATCAAAAACACCGAAATAAGCAGACTGCCAACGATACCGGTAACATAAGGGTGCTTAATGAGCAGTTGGCTTATGGGCATAGTTTTCCTGTCATTTTCTTTCAATTTACGACCGTTGCATGGAGAGCACCTTGCTCCCAGGTTGCGTTAAGTTGTAACCAATTGAGCATTGCCTTCAGTAAACTTTTTGTGCGTTTTTTTCCACCCTGAAAACAAAAGCATCCTCCATGAAGGAGTTTCTGTTTAGTGTTCCCCGGTTGGACTTATCGCAGAGGGGTTCCCCCCGTGCTTAAGTTGCCGGTCAAGGAAAGCAGTCATATTATAATTTTTTGTTTGCGATTCCAGCAGGGCAATATTTTGAGCCAATTGTTGCCTGGTCCTGATCCGGTATTGATCAGCACTCATAGACGCCAGCAGCAAGCGGCTGATTGCCGGTGAATAATGAGTTTGATCTTTGTAATGACTGAAATTCATACTCAAAGATGTATCGGCCTGAAAATCATAGATAGCCACCTGTGGCTGCTCAAGCAGGTCTTTAATAACATAAGCCTTAAAATCCAGCGCAGACTGCAACCAACCCTTGGTCTCAATATCCTTCCACGCCAGTATTGAATAGGGCGGAAATATGATGTCAAAATGAGTTTGCGGGTTGTTTTTGATGACCGCGCTAAAATGGCGTTCATAACTGGATTTCAGTATATCAAAATTATAGTTTTGCGCAGAATAGTCAGTGTTAAAATCACCCTTTTTCCAAGCCTTCAACGTCGCCTGGTAACTATAGCCATGTTTTGCCTCGCGAGAAGTAATCATGTCCATATCAAAATACTCCGGCCAAAGATCAAAACTATGACCGAGCAAAGTTTTAATAGAGCTTTTCAAGACATCCCAGTTAAACAGGTAAAGGTAATCATCGCCACGATAATCGTTATACAGATACTGCGGTAATTCACCGACACCCCGATGGACTGGCCCTGCGAACGCAAACAGATCCAAGCCCCAGAGCACATATTCCACGCCACCAGCCCTGATGGCATACCGTAACACTTCACCCTGCTTGGCCGCACTGCCACCACTAAGCCGACTATTAATCACATGATAGCCACGGTACTTCCTTACCATTGAGGGGCGCATGTTCTCCACCATAGAGGTACCCAGCACGATACCGTTATGGGGATAATGTCTTAAAAGCCCAGGTAACAATTTACTGCTTGATTGTTTTAAATGAGGGATATACTCAGACCGATAGCCATATTGAACTAACGGATCCACCCAGGCATTAACCAGTGCCACCAGCAACAGTGAGGTAGCCATCAACATCACAAGCCGGAAAAACCATCGCCGGGGCTCGGCGGTATTGTTAGAAGTTAAAGTAGATGAATTCATGGGTTTCATTGATTGTAAAGAGTGCCCACAGGGCCGCAACGTAGCTCAATGCGGTCAGCTTACGGGTCAGAACCAGCTGTCGACTAAGTTCAATGCTGTTTTTTGCCAGAAACACAATGGCCAGAAACAACAAAAGGTACCCCAGAGTGGTTGAGGTCAAGGTTGGCATGTTGGGAAACTGTTCGACTATTGCAATCTGAGCACCTGAAATTGGTACCAGCATTGCTATTGATTCCGGGATGGCAACACCGGAAAAGCCAAACATCCCCTTGATCACTTTAACAGCACTGGGCCAATCCGTTGCCCGAAAAAACACCCAGCTACAATTTACAAACAGAAAAGTAACAGCAATCGCCACCGGTTTGGCCAAAGGTTTATCAAGTTTCTGCCATAGTTTGAATATCAATGTGGCGGTTCCGTGCAGAACCCCCCAAAAAATAAAGCCCCATCCCGCCCCGTGCCAGAGTCCGCACAGAAAAAAAGTGATCAGCACCGTGATGCCCACTCGCGGCACAGAACCTCTGTTCCCCCCCAGCGGTATGTAGATATAATCCTTAATAAACCGCCCCAGGGTCATATGCCAACGGCGCCAAAATTCCTGGATGTTGGCTGACTTGTAGGGTGAGTCAAAATTAATCGGCAAACGCACATTGAAAAAAAGCGCAGCACCAATGGCCATATCGCAATAAGCGCTAAAATCAAAGTAAAGCTGTAAA
>CAYYRK010000192.1:0-4613 GCA_964473915.1 uncultured Pseudomonadales bacterium | reverse complement strand
GTATCCTGCCAGCTCCCGCGCCGACATTGGGCCAATAATCTGCTCCAACGCTGACAATTTAAGCCCCTGTCGCACCAGATGGATGATATAGGTATGACGGATTACGCTTGAATTGATGGTCGCTGGATGGGGCAAGCCTGAATCAAAGGCTGCGCAGGTAATTAACGCTTCAGCTTCAGCGGGGTTGGAGGGCTGCGTGTCTGGTTTGGCTAACAGATCCACAAGCAGGGGTGAAAGAGGGATCGTTCGTGATTTCGGGCCGATCAAATGTAGTTTCTGAGCGTTAGAATCAACCTGCCCAGCTGAGAATTCAACGGCTTCATCAAGGGTTAAGCCCGCCAAGAGTGAGGCGATCACAAATTTGCCTGCATTGTTGGCCGCGCCGAACAGTTGTTCTATGCCAGTGACTGCAAGCTCTAACGAGGGCTGCGCCTCTAGCGCTAATGATGGGGCATGGCGGAGTTGAGACGTTGTTTGATGCTCTATATTCAAGGCTGGCTCATCTCTGCTCATGACACGTGACCAACTGGCTACACCTGCTCCTTCCAACTTTTTTTCATGTTTGAAAAATTCGAAAAACCAGATGGTGATAAGCCCCAATAACAGAGAGAGCAGAAGGATAATTCCGGTATCACGCGCGTAGTTAGGGCGAATAGGGTGCCTGGACTCATAGGCAGGTTCAACCACTTTGACCTGTGGATATTTTTCACGATTGATAACCTCAATTTGCGTTAACCGCCCCTGAACTTCCCGGTAGGTGGTTTCAAGCAGGGTCAGCTCCTCGATGAGCGCCTCGTGTTCAGCAAAACGCCGCGTAAACTGTGTTGCGGTAAGTTTATAGTCTTCAATTTGCTGTTTCAGTTCCGCTGTGGCCTGACGAGCCGCGTAATAAGCTTGCTCCGCATCGGTCAGAACAATATTTTGACCCTCCCGTTTTTTGCTGCGGATCGTTTGCTCAAGTTTTTCCAGCTGTTCCGGAATAACTTTTAAACTGGGCTGAAGGGCTAGATAGTCGCGGGTGTAACGTCTATCCAGCTCAGCGAGCTGCTCACGCAGTTCCTGAGCTCTTCCTTCCAGGTTAGCGAGGCTGCGTTTATCGGTATCGGGAACAACAGGTTGCCCCTTTCTGATCGCAGCTTTAACCGCATCCATACGCGCTTTTGTATTAACCTGTGCATCACTGGCACTGTTGAGTGATTCACTCAGCCCTTTGAGCCGCGCCAGCACCTGATTCTCATCACGTCCGATAGACAAAATATTGTGTTCAGTTCTGAAACTGTCCAGCTCGTCACGTTTTTTCGCCACCTTAGCTGAAAGCGTTTCGAACTGCTCTTGCAGGGCTAAAGCGGTTTCATCGGTTTCCCTGCTGATCTGCTGCTGACGATACAGCTGATATTGCTCAGTCAGTGTATTGAGCAGCAGCGGCAGGAACTGCGACACCTCCCCTTCAGCTTTTAGTTCAACAAGATTGGTATCGGGAACGGCTGTAATAAAAAGCATTTCGCGCAAAACGGGTACGGATGGAATCTCTATTGATGTGGGCGTGAATAGTGCCTCTCTCGCAGCCTCAATAAGCTTATGCCCGGTCAGCATACTGCCTTCGATAGCAACATGCTGGATATAGACCTCTTGAGCCAGTTGATCAACAGCTGCTGGAGCAACAGTCAGTAGCGTTGTTTTACTCTGATAAATGGCAGGGCGTTGGTAAACGTAAAAAAGGCCGACCAGACAGCTGATGAGAAAGGTAATAATAAAAATACGAAAACGACGAGAGGTGTACCAGACCGGTTCTGGTTGCGGGCAGGATGGTCCGGGTGGATGTTGGACAAGCACTTCTATCTGTGGTGGCTGGTTATTTTTCATAGTTGGCAAGCTCCCTATCCCTTGAACCTATATACCTTCAATTGAGCAAAGACCAGGGTACCTATTTTTCCATCAAGTTGCTGGCTGTACCGTGTGTGCAGTGTCATAAAGCAGCCCCTCTTTTAATGTACCCGGGCTATAGTTGATACACTCTATATTCAGGGACCTAAAAATAGCTATCAGCATCGCAGTGGCCGCAGGTAGAATTTCTGCACGATTCTCCTGCAGGCCTGGTAGTTTAATATCCGAAAGCAGGTTGAAGGCTAAAATCTGTTCTTTAATATTTAACAGATGCTCCAGGGTAATACTGCGCTTTTGAAAACCACTTTTTTTTAATATCCGTATGATGGACTTAACACTGCCCGATGAACCCAGGCATAACTCCCAACCCGTTTTGAGGTATGCCTTTCTGAACGGCTCAAGCGCTTGCGCAACCCCCTGCTCGATCTCAATAAAACGCGCCGAGGAGATCTCACCCTCTGCAAAATATTTTTTTGTCAGGTTTACACAACCAATCGGTACACTATGAACCTGCTGCTCAAGCCGACCTTTGCCAATAGCAAACTCAGTGCTGCCACCACCGATATCGATAACCAGCACTTGATGATCAATGTCAGAGAAATTGACCACACCCTGGTAGATCAGACGTGCTTCTTCGAGCCCTGAAATCACCCGGATTGGCACGGGAAAATGATCCAGCGCGCCTTTAATAAATTCATTGGCGTTATTAGCGACACGAAGCGCGTGGGTCCCCACTGCCTTGATATTTTCCGGGATGATACCTTCAAGGTGTCCGGCAAAATCATCCAGACACTGGTAGGCACGGGTAAAGGCTGCTTGATCAAGGTTCAGTTCAGCATCCAGCCCGGCTGCCAGCTGAACCTGGTGTTTTGATTTTTTGATAATCTGGAAGTTCTCACCCATCCGTTTGGCGATAACCAGATGAAAGCTGTTGGATCCAACGTCCAAAACCGCAACAACCGGGTGCGAGTCTGACATCGGCTGCTCTTCTGGCACTGATGAATTGTTTTTAACAGGCAGCGGCATAGCTGGTTCACCACTTCCTGAGGGATTCAGAACAACTGACTAATGGGCAGGTTCTTTTACTGTTTTCGGGTACCCATGAACTACAAATTGCAAGCATCTCCTTTTGCCATTGCCTAGCGGCCTGTACTGGATATTTTAGCCTTTCGACAATAATACGGGCCTTAAAAAGATCTTTCCACTGAATATCCAAAATCCGCTTTTGAACGGGTATTTTCATTCAAGGTTTTTGTTATGAGCAGCTATCTGCCAATGTGCCCGAGAAACTGCCGCCCCCGTCAGCGTTAATAAAAGTGACAGCAGCATCGCATAATGAATTACCTTTAGCAGCGCACCGTATTGCTCAGGCTGAATCTGAGCTGCGCCTATCAGGGAGGATACCAGAAACAGAACTGCGGCCGTGCCCACCATATTTCCCAATACCCTGGAAAGGTTCATCACTGCAGAGGCGATCCCGAGCCTGGATTCAGGAACAGAACTAAGTGCCGCATTATTATTGGGTGTAGAGAACAGCCCAAAGCCAAGGCCTATCGTCAGCATTGCCGTCGCAATCCAGTAGATGGAAGTTTGTTCGTCAAGAAAACAGAGTGGCACAAAGCCTGCTGCCACAATAAGGCAGCCCACCGATGTGATTTTGTTGGTCTTGCGTCGATCAGAAAAACGGCCTGCAATAGGTGCCACAAAGGCCATCATTAGCGCCTGCAGAACCATCAGGCGGCCTGCAGCTGATGGTGACATCCCCTTGATAAACTGAAGGTAAAGACTGAGCAAAAATACCAGCTGGTAGATCCCGCCATACATCAGCATAGCTGCCAGCGCAGAGCGGGAAAACAGTTTGTTTCCCCACATCGCCTTCAGCCTGATCAGGGGATTATCGATCCGCTCCTGTCGACGTATAAAAAGTACCAGGAAGAGTGTGCCTCCCAACAGCAGGGCCAGGGCTGATAGTTGCGGGATCAGAGAAACACCTAAGAACAGCGAACTGGCCCAGATGCCGATATAAAGACTGCCCAGCCAATCAATAGGCTTAGCCTGTTCATTCAACCACTCACCTTTGAGCTTGTAGATGATGAAAAGGATAACCAGAATTGAGAATGGTGCCGGAAACAGGAAAACGCTACGCCAGCCGTAATGTTCGGTCAGCCAACCCCCAAGAAACGGACCCAGCGTCACACCAAAATAGATAGATGAAGTCATAACACCCAGGGCTGTGCCACGCCGCCCCGTCATAAAGACACCCATGACAATAGCCTGAGCGCAGCTAAACAGCATGGCTGCCCCCAGGCCCTGCAAAACGCGCCACACCAATAGCAGCTCAATTGAGGGTGCAGCACAGGCGCCGATTGATGCCACTGCAAACAACGCATGTCCGCACAGATAAACACGTTTGCGCCCATACTTGTCAGCCAGATGGCCCGCCGGGAGCATACCCACAACATTGGCCAATAGAAAAGCGGTGGGTACCCAGCTAACCAGTAGAGCATGGGCATGCAGGTCGCTGGCAATGGTGGGAATGGCCACATAGACCGAGGCCAGTGCTATGGGGGTGAGAATAGTGCCGGCACAAACAACCAGCAGCGCCAACCACTGCGCTGCCGGGTTGTTTTCGTAATATTCGCGAGTCTGCTGATCATCCAGAGCAGGCATGGTACACCGTGTAGAGATAAAGCCCTATTTTAGAGGGTTTATAACAGGATGAGTACCGG
>CAYYRK010000191.1:1716-4642 GCA_964473915.1 uncultured Pseudomonadales bacterium | reverse complement strand
CAGTTCACGTGCAGTTGAGATAAGGTTCACTCGATTTTTAGCGCCTAATTTTCCATAGAGATTTTTCATGTGAAACTTGACCGTATTGTAGGATACAAAAAGACGATCCGCGATCTCAACATTGGTAGCTCCATCGGCAACCAGTTGTAAAATAGCCAGCTCTCTTTTGGTCAGCTGCTGAATTAATGCCTTTGTCATTTGACCGGTAGTGGTAACATCGGTGTCACAACCTGCATTTTGCAGAACACGCAGGATAAATTCTGACACCTGCTTATTCTGGCTGATAGTGGATATCCCTAAGCATTCTGAAAGAAGCGTGAGGCATAGATCACCCTCATCGACAAACAGGGCGATGTAATCCTGGGGCGCAGCAAGCTCCAAAGCATCACAGATCACTTTTTCCGCCTGTTCATTATTACCCATCACCCTGTTTGCAAGCCCCTGCAAGATCAACAACTTGATCTTACGTCGCACCCGACCAGTAGTATTTGCATGCTCGATTTCTGTTTTAAGTAGCTCCAGCGCTGTGCGCGGATCACCACAATGAATATCTATCCGTACCTTACTGATGATATCGTCATCACACGCTTCTGCGAGATGAATCAACCCATCAGCAAGAGCGGCTTCCCCGGGCAGGTCTGACATCTCCGCTACCAGCCGTGCCTCTTTAAAGTTGCCCTTCATCAGCGCCATTCGGATACGTTCCCGGCGAATAGCACGCACCATACGTGGATGCTGACTAATCAGCCCAAACCTTTCGGCATCATCCAGAATTTCCATGCTATCTGCACTTCCACTTTCCGCAAGGGCGCTGGCTCGCGCAAGAGAGAGGTAGGCAGGAATCACCCAATCTAGTGGCAAACTCTTGGAAATCGCTTTAATAGAGTCCCGCAGATAACTTTCTGCCTCTATATAGCTACCCGATTCATACAGGGCAAATCCGTAAATAGCTGAGAGTGATGCCGTGGCGAATGACCCCTGTATACTTAACTTCTTGTGATTTAACCCCACTTTCAATCTTTTTATCGCCTGGACAAGAAAGCCATGCTGAATCATTCCATAGGCCACCAGGCTGGCGGAATATGCTCCACTGAATGGAGAATCACCTCGTATACCCAGGGACTCGCCCAGCAGCGCGCACTCCTTGGCCCCAGAAAAATCGCCTTTCCGTAGGCGGTAAATCGCCTTAATGTTAGCCAGGGCGTTCATCTCAAAACGGCGGTATTTGGGCATATCACCCGTTTCCAGGGGGATTTGATCGATCCAGTGCCAGCTTATGTTACGATCATCATTCATAAACCCCTCTGTGGCTTTTAATATCTTCACAGATGTTGATAGCTCCACAGATGCATTTTTTGCAGTGGCGAGCTGCTCCAGATCACCCAACGAGCTATGAGCACCGATCCGCTGAGAGAGAAAAAGCATGCACCAGGCACGCCCCCAGCACAAAGTAGGGCGCGTACTATAAACCTGATCAGGAAGTAGAGAGCAGAGCTGATCTGCGGTCTGCGGTCTGAAGCCTGGCACTACGAACCAGTTCTGGTAGCCATTCACTCAGCACATCGGCAGCCAACTCGTACGCCTGCGCCTTCACAGCATGGCGGATCGCTTCTTCCGGATAACCCTGATCAAAGAACCATTGAGCCGCGACACAGTGTATTTTTAACTCCTCTTCAGGTTCTGTTGCGCGAAGCTGCGCTATCAAATAACCCGAAAATAGCGAGTGGTATCTGAACCATTGCTGCTCATGATCGATCGCACGAATAAACAGCCCCTGAGAAACAAAATCTTGTAGCATCTGCTGAGCCTGTTTTTCACCCGTAACCGCCTCGCAAATTGGCGCTGACATCCGATCCAGCAGGCTTGTTCGTAAAAGAAATCTTGTCCTACTTGCCGACTGATCCAGCATGACGTTGTCAGCAAGATAGCCCATCAATTGGTTCTGGCACCCCTTAACCCAGATCAACAGAGAGTTACGGTCTATTTTCCCACCCTTCAGTGCCAGGTGCAGCAACTGTAGAACCGCTGGCCAGCCGCCCGTCTGCTCTCTAAACGCCTGGGCCTCCAAACTGGAAACCTCCAGGCCTACATAGCTGAGAAATTCCAGCACCTCTTCCGAAGTAAAGCAGAGTTCCTCCGGGGTAACCCACTTGACCCGCCCACTGATCAAGAGTTTACCGCGAGCCAGATTGGGGATAGAGCGTGAGCCCAAATAAAAAGTGACGTTGGAAGGAACTCGCTCAATAACAGACTCAAGTAACGCGATGTTGACCGGTTCACTCAGCACCTGAAATTCATCAAGAAAAAGGGCAACTGGCTTCTGAACAGAATCAAGCTGGCGCAAAATATTTTCCACGGCACCACTGCCATCCAGAGCTCTGTTGGGAATCAAAACATTTTCAGCCTGTTCCTGGGTGGCATTGATTGCCAACATTCTAAGGCAAGCATTAAAACGGCTGATATCATCATCTGCCTCCTCCAGCGTGACCCAACCGGTCAGCCCCCCTTTTTCATGACACTGCGCATAAATCTGTTGCATCAGGGTGGTCTTTCCGTGCCCAGCAGGGCCCTGAATCACTACAGCCGAATATTGATTATTGGAGGTAATATCAGACATAAGCCCGCGCCGACGAATCGACCCGACCAACGGTAGAGGCGGGCAAAATTTATAGCTACCCGCAAATGCGACTGGATCTGCACCCTCAGGTTTTTTGTTTTTATTTGGATTTGGCATTCTAAAACCGGGTTTCGTTTAGCTCACAGCAGAAAAAGTATGACTTGATGCCAGCAAAATTGCTACTAGCACAGCAATCGTGAACCCCAATTTTTAGTTTAACTGTTTAGAAAATAGCGTCCTGGCTCAAGCCGATCAAGCCAAAACCACTGACCCGTAACTCAACATGCAAAAGCTGAAACAACCTGGTGC
>CAYYRK010000191.1:0-1616 GCA_964473915.1 uncultured Pseudomonadales bacterium | reverse complement strand
AAACGACGTTTTTCTCCCATATCCGTCAACAGAACCGTGTTGTTTTGCAACCAATTTTCGTAGAAGCTTTCAACCTCAACAACCAATATGTCGGACTGTACTAATCCCTGAAGCTGCCGATGATAAGAGACAAAAGCACCCACATCATCCCAGGGTGGCGGGCTGCCTTTATTTAACAACTGCTGACCATATGCCCAGGCATCAATCCACAAAGGGGTGCATTGAGAAGCCAGCTTCTGCAAGTGATTTTTCAAATCGATTGGCATACTTGCTCTCTCCTAAGCCTGTTGCAGCTGCTTTTTCAGGTCATCGACCTGCGCTTGCAGCTCCGCAATACGTCTATCTTTCGGGTTAGAAAGCATCACGCCTGCAGAGCCCGTTGGGATAGTGTACCGTTTTTCGCCAGGTGGGGAGACGATCATCGTTTCGCGATCGTCTCCCCAGCTCCCCATGTAGGGCAACTCGGGGGATGGCCCTTTCTTAACCCAGGTTTTAATAAATTCATCATAGGGGACACCACGCGCAATCCGCGCTTTGCGCTCTCCTGCACGCAGCTTTTCGGTTTCTTTTTCGTCAAGCACAAGATTTGAAGAGTTAAAAGCAACCTGGTAAATTTCACGAGCGATATCGTGACTGAGCAGCTCCTCCTCCACATCTTTCATCACCATGGCTGGGTCGCGATCCAGCACATCACCATAGCCACCCCCTGCTCCCTGGCAAATCATATAGATCTCACCTTCTGCACAGGCCTCAAAGTTCATGCCCGCATCCTGTACGATATAGTTTCCACCCGGAATTTTTTGCTCGTTCATCAACGTAACCATATCAAAATCGAATTGTTCTGGGTTATTCTTGAGAACGTCAAAAATATTAATACCTTTAATTTTGGCCAGTGGATAGGCCGGGCAGGCATAACCACCAAACAGACCGATGGAGGTTGGATGTTTACCACCGCACTGGCCAGTCATAAAACCAAAATCTGTACTGTCCCTGACAGTCACCACCTGTTCGTAGCCTTGGCCGGAGCGATATTTGCCAAATCCAACGCGGTCTTTGGTTATCTTTTGCGACACCAGGCGCACATAGGGTAGCTCCTCCTCTGCAAGCTCCATCTCGCCCGTGTCGGTCATATAACCGAACACCGGAGATAGCGCGTGTTCACCATCCTTGTTTTCCCGGCCACCAGTACCATTACCGTTAATATCGGCACAGAAATTACCCGTAATTTCCAAATGCTGAGTAACGCCACCATAAACAAACGTAGCAGGCTGGTTGTAATGGGGTGCATTAATTGCAGTGTAGCGTTTGGGCATGCAATAGATCAGTTTTGCCATAGTCACTGTTGGCAGCGTAAACGCCCTGAACAATGGAATCAAACTCATGGCCGTAGGCGCATCTAAAGAGGCGCAACATAGGCTTCGCTTATCAAGCTCCACCTCAATGGCACTTAACACCGCCTGGTTTTTAGGCAGATCGGGCCAGGTATAAAGCATCAGGGAGCTCAGCAGAGCGGTTTTAAATGAGGCCTGCGCACAATTGATTGATCGATTAGTTAATTCCAGCGATGTACCCCGGAAATCCCAGATCATGCGTGGCCCCTTTACCGTTACTTTCAT
>CAYYRK010000190.1:2620-4649 GCA_964473915.1 uncultured Pseudomonadales bacterium | reverse complement strand
CCGATCTATCTCTTCATCTGCTGGGTGAGTCACACTACAGGGCAGATTGCACGCTTGAGGCGGTACAGTACAGTGTTGCAATTCCTTGGAATAGAACAACTATTCCGCGTCATTGCGCCTTGTTCTGTACCGCCACAAACGCACACTCTAGCCTGCCCAACTGAGGATTCTAGGATGATCCAACTGTGTTTTCTGGACGAATGCTGCTGTCTTGCAAAGAGTGACTGTTGTTCAGGAGCCTATAAGGTACTTTTAGCGAGCCTCTTCGTACAATAGCTGCCTTAAACGAGGCTGTCTTTGTTTGGCAAATTGCAACAGACGCTCATTATTTGTGGCCTGGCCCTGTAACTGATACCAGAGCAGCTCTAAATAAAGGTAGATCACTTTGCTGGCGCGCAGGTGTGGTTCAGCGCCGGGTTCAAATTGACCTTCGTAAGTAGCTAAAAGTTCAATAGTTTGCTGCTGATTCATATTGAAATTCAACACCAGTGCCGCAAGGTCAAAATAGGGATCCCCCAACGCTGCATATTCCCAGTCGAGCAGAAACAGGCGGTTCTCGTGGTGAACAATATTTTCCGATACCAGGTCGTTATGGCAACAGCAACTCGCGGGATATTGTTGCCATACTCTGTCCATTAGCGTATTCATCGGTACCCGCAAAAATTCAAATTCAAAATGATTGGCTGTGGGCAGCTTATAGAGCTCAGTCCAATACGCTTCAGCTTTTTCCTTCGGGTTAAGTGTAAGCGCGGGCGGGTTAAGAAGATGAACTTGTTGCAATAACCGAGCAAGTTTGACGATAAACCCCGGGTTTTTGGTCTGGTTGGCAGAGCAGCTGACACCGGGGATATAGCGTGTCACCAGCAGCCCTTGTTTGGCTGAAGCGTAGATGATATTTGGCGCCAGTTCCATTTGAGCCGCCTGTGTTAGTATTTCAACCTCATTGAAACGGTCCAGGTCGAAAATAGAGGACGAGGCGGTATCGAGCCGCAATACTAGTTGATCACCCCCTACCTGTAGTAAAAAACTGATATTGCTCAGGCCACCTTCAAGCCTGCGTAACAGTTGTGCCGGTTGATCATTGCCCGGTAAAAGCCAGTCTCTCCTTGTCAGGAGTGCAGCTTCTAGGCTCAGGCTGGGCACAGTGCCTGTTGCCGGTAGTGACGGCTCCATTGCAGAAAACCAAACACCACTATTACCAGATAGGCCACAAAAAGCAGGCTGTATAGATACAGGCCACGCTCAAAATAGAGGAATATTGACGCTGCATCAATAACCAGCCAGTAGATCCAGTTCTCCAGGATTTTACGGGCTACCATCCAGGTCGTTAGCACGCTGGCCCAGGTGGTGAATGAATCCAGATAAGGCCAGGCGGCTTCGCTATGGTTGTCCAGTAGATAGCCTGATGCTACGCTGACCAGGAGCACCACAGCGATAACCTGAAGATGTGTATTCAGACTCCAGCGGCTGACCGGCAACCCACCGTTGTTTCGGCTGCCATATTTCCATTGACGCCAGCCGTAAACTGCCATCCCCAGATAATAAACCTGTAGGGCTGACTCCATCAGCAACTGCACATCCCAGAACACATAGATGGAGATGGCTGTTTGCAAAAAGGCCGCATACCAGCAGAGAATGTTCTCCTTGACCGCTAACAGCAGGTAGACAATACCTAGCACGACGGCCAATGCCTCCCAGAGCGATATGGCGGCCAGCGCCATTTCTACACTAGGCAGCAAATCAGTCATAACCACTGATCTGCCGGGTATCTCCAGGAATAAATTTGACCACAAAAACCAGCTTGCCAAAAGTATCCATAGAGTAGCGCATGGCAGCCTGAAGCAGTGCCATCACCTCATCATATTCGCCGAACAGCTGTGTGCTCATACTATTGGTTTTGACCTGGATCTGCTGATGCTCATTCAGTTGTACAATAAAGGCGTCAATGGCGGGAATGTAGTTATCCTGCAGAGGGTACATGCTGATTTCCACGGAAAGTTGCATAATACTAAAATCCTTGTGCTTGTTT
>CAYYRK010000190.1:0-2520 GCA_964473915.1 uncultured Pseudomonadales bacterium | reverse complement strand
GTACATGCTGATTTCCACGGAAAGTTGCATAATACTAAAATCCTTGTGCTTGTTTTGGCTGTAATAATTAAAAATAGACTGTTCCGGTCAAACCCACCAGTGCAGGCTCACCCAGTTGTTGATAGCTTTCGTTAACCCATCCCTTGCGTGGGTCATTACCGAAATAGAGGCCGTGTACGGCATGGTCTTCATCGGTTAGGTTGCGCCCCCATAGCTGCACTTCAAAAGTGTCGGTTTGATAACGCAAACTGGCGTGCAGCAGCGTATAGCTGTCAAGTTGCTTATTATGGTAGTAGCCATAATTACTATCATCACGTCCCTCTACCTCCAGGCGCAGATGTAATTTTTCGGAAATAGCCAGATTAAAACCGGTATTAAACTGCCAGGTAGGGGCTTTGGCCTGGTCAATATTTTTACGGGTAACAAAATCGTTCAGGTCCAGATCAAAGATGGTGATGGCATCAACCTTGGTCTCCAGCCATCCCAACGTTGCAAACAGCTCCAGCTGCTCGTTCAGTTGGTAGGCCGCTTCCAGCTCTATCCCATAATTACTGCCGTCAACATTATCGAGAAAACCGATCCAGAGAAAATTATCTCCATCCCACATCCACGATTCAAGCTGGGCATCATCTCGATCCATATGAAAAATGGCAGCTCGCAGTGCCAGTTTTTGCTCAAAATAGCGCCCTTTAATACCTAGCTCCTTATTCAATAGCGTTTCAGTATCAACCCGCAACCGGCTTTGCATAAAGTTCTGAAAGACAGGCTGCATAAAGGGCAGATTAGCATTGGCTTCGGTATTCACTGCACCGGCTTTGTTACCTCGGGCCGCAGTGGCATAGATCAGGGTATTGTCACTGGCTTGATAACTCAGCGTCAGTTCTCCACTCCAAAGGTCATCATCAGTATCGGACTTGGAGCCAAAACTGTCTTTATAATCATCGTCAAAACGCTCCAAACGCAACCCTGAGGTTAGGGTCAGACTTTCACTCAACGGGGTTTCGACCTGGCCATAGAGGGCGATACGCTGTGTTTCGTAATCACTAAAAAAATCACCATAATATTGGCGATGCAGGTCATCATCACGCTGCTGAAGATAGGCCCCCATCACATAACGAAACTCCCCCTGTACCAGGTTGGGATTGCCGCCCAATAGGCGTAGGTCCAGCGATATCTCTTCACGATCACGCTGATAATTATCTGTATTGGAGAAAAAATCCCAAACCGGATCGCAAAGTGTGCCATCGCAAATGCCAGCAAAGCTCCAATCCTCGTCATAGCCATATTCAAGCTCGGTATTCGACCAGGTCGCTACCGCTTGCAGTACCAGCTGCTCTGCCAGCTGCCACTCTCCATGAGCAGCCAGGGCCAGGGTTTCCTGGTTGTCGTGGCCGGGCTGGTCAGAAAGGGTGTTTCGGTTATTATCCAGGGAGAAGGCATCATAGCCATTTTCACCGTCAAAGTAGTAAGCGGTTAAATCATAGCGGGCGTTATCGCTGGGTTCAAAGTGCAGCTTTCCCCGGATGGACTGCTCATCATAACCGTTGGTGTCATCACGACCCAGAAAGGTATTATCGATATATCCATCACCCCGGTTCTGCTGAATGGCCAGCCGCCCGGTTAGATTATCGGCCAGGGGGCCGCTGATAACACCGCCCAGATTCCAGCTACCATAATTACCGATACCACTCTGCAGATAACCTTCAAAACTCTCTGTAGGGTCGTTACTGCGAATGTTAACCATGCCCGCCAGTGCGCTGCTGCCAAAGCGGGTTCCCTGGGGGCCGCGCAGAATTTCCACCTGCTCAGTATCAAATAGCATGCCTGCGTTAGCGGTGCCGCCTAGATTAATTTCATCCATCTGGATGCCCACCGAGGGGAAGTGTTTGGGGTCTACGAACTGCTCTAGATCACCCACGCCACGTATTTGAATAAAACGAGCCCGGGAGGCGCCGCTGGAAAAATTAACATTGGGTGAGAGACTCAGTACTGACTCAAGATGCTGGGCGGCCCTTTCCTGAATGGCCAGCTGATCTACTACGGTGATGCTGCCCACGCTGCTCATCAGGCTGGCATCATGAAAATCAGCGGCCACAATAATTTCCTGGATCTCATTACTGTTGGCGCATGGGGCAACAAAGGTAAAACTGACAGTAACTATTGCCAGCCTAAGTATTATATGAGTATTCAGCGTGATCTCTCCTCTTATTACAAGCAAGAGACCCGGTATGCTGGCACAGGAAGGTTGAATCAGGTTGCCCTATCCCTACGCCGGCATTAACCGGATCAGGTTCAAAGGGTTTGCCATTGTGGCATCTCAGGCTTGCGCCGCCCCTTAGGTTATTGGCCGGGGCAATGAGTTGACCCGATCAGTGGGCTGAATAATAGCATAGTGAGACCTTTGCACGAGAGCCATTTTGCTCCCATGCTGTGTTAAAAATGTGCTCAATCGGTCATTTACAACAGTAAGCTCCCTCTTTGCGCGCTTTTTTGCCTTGCCTGGAATCAAAATCATCTCTC
>CAYYRK010000189.1:1211-4729 GCA_964473915.1 uncultured Pseudomonadales bacterium | reverse complement strand
GGGGATGTGTTTGCAGACCTTAATACTGTGAAAAGACAGCAGCTTATTTATGCCTGTCTTAATGAGCAGATTGCCAGTGGTGCTATTCACGCGCTGACGATAAAAACCTATCTGCCAGCAGAGTGGAATCTGGAACAGCAGGATTGATCTAAATAGAGTCGGTTCGGTTTACATTGGCAAGTGATTCATGTACAAGACCATTCCTACGCAGAGATCGGCCCTGATTTGCCGAAATTACTCTGTTTTCCAGTCAGCAATAGAGTAACCAACAGAGCATGGACAAACTTATCATCCGGGGTGGAACACCCCTGAAAGGTAGCATCCGAATTTCAGGGGCAAAAAACTCTGCATTGCCTATTCTGGCCGCAAGCTTGCTGACAGACCAACCCCTGGCCGTTGGCAATATGCCGCATCTGCATGATATTACCACTATGATTGAGCTGCTGGGTGTCATGGGAGTTGAATCGGTACTTGATGAGAAGATGAGCGTAGAAGTTCATGGTGGAACGATCAAGCAGTTCAGCGCACCTTACGATCTTGTTAAAACCATGCGGGCTTCAATTTTGGTGTTGGGGCCCCTTCTGGCGCATTATGGTCAGGCGGAAGTTTCTCTGCCCGGAGGCTGTGCAATAGGCAGCCGACCTGTTGATCTGCATATTCGTGGTTTGCAGGCTATGGGTGCAACTGTTAATGTTGAAGAGGGTTATATTCGGGCTAAAAGTGACGGCAGGCTCAAGGGCGCGCACATTCTTTTTGATACGGTGACCGTAACAGGCACTGAAAATATTATGATGGCAGCGACTTTGGCCGAGGGACGTTCGGTTATTGAAAATGCAGCTCATGAGCCTGAAGTAGTGGATCTGGCAAACTGTTTGATCACTATGGGTGCCAAAATTGAAGGTGCCGGGACGGATACCATCGTGGTTGATGGTGTAGAGAAACTTGGTGGTGGTTCTTATGCGGTAATGCCTGACCGAATTGAGACCGGAACCTACCTGGTTGCGGCTGCAGCAACAGGCGGTCATATCAAAGTAAAGGATACTCGTCCTGATATTGTTGAGTCAGTACTGTATAAACTGCGTGAGGCTGGTGCCGAAATAACAACAGGTGAAGACTGGATTGAACTTGATATGACGGGTCGGCGGCCAAAAGCAGTTGACCTGCACACAGCGCCTTATCCCGCTTTTCCCACAGATATGCAGGCACAGTTTACGGCATTAAATGCTATTGCTCAGGGAACAAGCACTATCACGGAAACCGTATTTGAAAACCGGTTTATGCATGCGCATGAGATGAATCGAATGGGTGCCGATATTTCATTAGAGGGTAATGTAGCCATCGTCAGAGGGGTGGAACAGTTAAAAGCTGCACCGATTATGGCGACAGACCTGCGTGCCTCTGCAAGTTTGGTGATTGCAGGGCTGGTTGCACAAGGAGATACCGTCGTCGATCGAATCTATCATATTGATCGTGGCTATGAGTGTATTGAGGAGAAATTACAGATTTTGGGCGCAACCATTAAGCGGGTGCCCGCCTGACCATCCATGGGCATGGAAATAAACCAACTATGACAAGTCAGCAGCAACTTACGATAGCCCTTTCCAAAGGCCGAATTCTGGATGATACCATCCCCCTGTTAAAGGCAGCGGGCATTGAGCCAGCCGAGGATATACACGCCAGCCGCAAACTTATTTTTGAAACTAACCAGGCCAATGTACGCCTGGTGATTATTCGTGCGACCGATGTTCCGACCTATGTCGCGCATGGAACCGCAGATATCGGAGTGTGTGGTAAAGATGTGCTTATGGAGTATGGAGAGCAGGAGCTTTATGAGCCTCTGGATCTGAATATTTCACGATGTCGATTGATGACAGCGGCCAAAGTTGGTCAGCAACTGCCATCGGGCAGGCTCCGGGTAGCCACCAAATTCACCAATATTACCAGGCGCTATTTTGCTGATCAGGGAATACAGGTTGATCTGATCAAGCTTTATGGTGCGATGGAGCTGGCCCCCATTCTTGGGCTAGCTGATCTGATTGTTGATATTGTTGATACCGGCAAAACTCTGGAGGCCAATGGTCTGGAACCAAGAGACCTGATCGCCTCAATCAGTAGCAAACTGGTTGTGTGTAAGGCATCGATGAAGATGAAGCATGAGCTGATTAAGCCCCTGATAGAGAATCTTTCCCGTGCAGTTAACGCCAACCGATCATGAGCAAGCTGCAGATTAATAGCCTTGATGCATCACAACCCGATTTTGACAATTGCCTGGCCAAACTTTTGGCCTGGGATGAGGTGTCCGATCGTGCGGTTGCCCAGCGTGTAGAAACCATCCTGAGTAGGGTTAAAGAACATGGAGACAGTGCGCTTCTAGACTACACCAATAGCCTGGATAACAGAGATGTTGATGATGTAGCAAAGTTATCAATTGAAACTGAACAACTGCAGCAGGCAGAGCAAAGAATTTCAGCAGAACAACGAGCGGCACTTGAAACGGCGGCACAAAGAATTCGAACATACCATGATCGGCAAGTGCTTTCGTCCTGGCAGTATGAGGAGGCGGATGGCACGATTCTTGGGCAGAAGATCACTCCGCTGAACCGGGTTGGGGTATACGTACCCGGTGGTAAAGCAGCTTACCCCTCTACGGTACTGATGAATGTTATTCCGGCTAAAGTCGCCGGTGTTAATGAGATCATTATGGTAGTACCTGCCCCGGGAGGGGAGTTGAATGACCTGGTGCTGGCATCCGCAGCTATTGCCGGTGTTGACAGGGTGTTCAGTATTGGTGGTGCCCAGGCGGTTGCTGCGCTGGCTTATGGTACTGAGTCAGTACCCCGAGTGGACAAAATAGTTGGCCCGGGAAATATCTATGTCGCGACCGCCAAAAAACAGGTATTTGGTATGGTAGGAATCGACATGATTGCCGGTCCCTCTGAAATACTCATTATTTGTGACGGCGAAACTGATCCAGACTGGATAGCCATGGACCTGTTTGCCCAGGCTGAACATGATGAAAATGCACAATCTATTCTGATCTCTCCAGATGCCGGGTTTCTTGAGGCGGTGCAGCAAAGTATTAATAAATTGATCGGTGAAATGCCACGTGCACAGGTGATTAAGGCCTCTTTATCCAGGCGGGGTGCGATGATCAAAGTGTCTACTATGGATGAGGCTTTGAAACTGGCTAACCAGATTGCACCAGAGCACCTGGAGTTATCCGTTGAAGATCCGTTGGCCCTATTGCCTGAGATTCACAGCGCGGGGGCGATCTTTATGGGGCGTTATACGGCTGAGGCTCTGGGTGATTATTGTGCGGGTCCGAATCATGTGCTCCCCACTTCAGGAACCGCCCGTTTTTCCTCACCGCTGGGTGTCTATGACTTCCAGAAACGATCTTCATTGATCATGTGTTCCCCTCAGGCCGCCTCAACTTTGGGTCGCACCACTGCCTTGCTAGCTCGCGGAGAAGGACTGACCGCGCATGCAAGATCTGCCGAATATCGTATCGCAAAGAA
>CAYYRK010000189.1:0-1111 GCA_964473915.1 uncultured Pseudomonadales bacterium | reverse complement strand
TTCACCAGGAGCTGTCTCGGTTATCTGTTGCATGGTTAAATATACATCGATAACTTCGGTATCATCGACCTTTAGTAATATATCTCCAGGCTGCAACCCGGCAATATCAGCTGGCCCATTAGGGTTAACATCTGCTATTAGCACACCGACCGGTTGCTTGAGGCCGAAAGAGCTGCTGAGCACGCGGCTCATCTGCTGAGCATCAATGCCCAGCCAGCCGCGAATAACCGTACCGTGCTCTATGATGTCGCGAGTGATTTTTTTAGCAAGATCAGCAGGGATGGCGAAACCAATACCCTGAGAGCCACTATCTTTGGCAAAGATGGCGGTATTGATACCGATGAGCTGCCCGTAGGCATTAATTAGAGCACCCCCTGAATTGCCGGGGTTGATCGCAGCATCGGTCTGGATGAAATCCTCAAACTTTGCCAGACCAAGCTGGTTTCTGCCTGTGGCGCTGATAATGCCCATGGTGACAGTTTGCCCTACCCCGAAGGGGTTTCCTATCGCCAAAGCGACATCGCCCACCTTAATGGCCTCTGAGGGTGCTATTTCGATAACGGGTGCGTCGGCAATATCTATCTTGAGTACCGCAAGATCAGTGTCTGGGTCGGTTCCTACCACCATCGCGTAGCTCTCCCTGCCATCCTGCAGTGCCACCACGATCTCATCGGCGTTGGCAATGACATGATTATTGGTCAGCAGGTAGCCGTTCCGGTTGATTAACACACCAGAGCCCAGGCTTGATTGCAGCCGTTGGCGTTTGGGTGCGTTTTTCTGACCAAAGAACTGTCTAAAGAAGGGATCGTCAAATAGCGGATGAGATCGTTGCCGAATGATCTTTGCGGTATAGATGTTCACAACAGCCGGGGTTGCTTTGTTAACGGCATCAGCATAGGAGACGGGCCCGGACACAGCTCGCGGTCTTGAACTTGCTGTGTTGGTGGCTGCATGTTCCGAAGGATTCGCTGTGAGTACGGCTTCATCTGCTGAGGGAATCATGTAGCGCAGTATTAGTGCGGCGATAACTATCCCTAGCAGAGCGGGGCCGATGACCAGACGAAGTAGTTGATTCATCCTGGAATCCTCAGTTGGACAGGCTAGAGTGTGC
>CAYYRK010000188.1:0-4766 GCA_964473915.1 uncultured Pseudomonadales bacterium | reverse complement strand
TGGAGCGCACGGTTCCCCACCGTTGTCAGACAGATGGACAACGCCTGCTCTATCGCCACACCACCATTCAACATCGTCCCAAAGGTTCTCGCCAAACGGGAAATTTCCATTTTTGCGATCAGATCACCGACCAGCGGTACTTTTAATAACCTGGCATCGAATTTTCCTCTGAACTCATCCTGCTGTAAAAGTTGGCGAAAACTCCAGATTGACCCCCCGATAACCACAGCCAGCAACCACCAGTAATTGGCAACCCAGTCGCCCATCGCCATCACAACTTGTGTCGGCACGGGTAGCGAGGCCCCCATATCACTAAACAGATCAGCAAATTTTGGCACCACAAAACCCAACAGCACAATCAACGAAACAACTGCGACAAGGAGCAATATGGCTGGATAGATCATGGCCGATGCCACGGTTTGTCTCAAACCCTTAGAACGTTCCATATACTCGGCCAACCGCGTCAGGGTAACATCCAACGCACCTCCAGCCTCACCCGCACGCACCATGTTGACATAAAAGCTGGAAAAAGCCCGGTGCTGTGCAAAGGCATCAGCCAAAGTACTGCCACGACGCACACGGTCGGTAACATCACTGATAATGTCGGCCATCTCCTCAGAGTGGGTCAGCCCCTGCAAAATAATCAGGCTGCGATCCAGTGGCATTGATGATGAAAGCATAATGGCCAGCTCACGGGTAAATTCTGTAACCTGATCAGCAACCTTGCCTCCCAACGAAAAACTGCCACCCGAGCGGCTATCCGCCACCGCATTACCACTGGCAGTTTCATCAATTTTCAGCGGAGTAAGGCCCTGCTGCGCCAGAAAATCGGTCACATCAGAGATACTGGGTTGCTCAATCACACCCCGTGCCATCTTCCCGTCTGCCGCTACCGCTTTGTACTTATAAAATGCCATTTCAATCAGGCCCTAACGCGATTGCTGTCGAGTAATGCGGAGCACCTCTTCAATGGAGGTTTGCCCAGCCAGCGCTTTGGAGATACCATCCTCATACATGGAGACCATACCCTGTTCATGTGCGACCCGTTCAATCACTTCGGCACTGGCACGCTCCAGTATTAACTGGCGAATTTGATCGTTCACTATGAGCAGTTCATGCACACCCATACGCCCCCGGTAACCTGTCTGGCTGCATTTTGCACAACCTTGCGCCTGCCAACCCTGATTCCCCCGCTGCTTAACAAGATGCTCAATACCCATATGCTTAATCTCATTGGCATCAAGCGTCCTGGGTTGTTTGCAGTCTGAACACAACACCCTGACCAGGCGTTGCGACATAATGGCATTGACAGTTGAGGTTAACAGATAATCAGCCAACCCCATGTCAAGCAGGCGAGTCACACCGCTAGCGGCATCATTAGTGTGCAGTGTTGACAATACGATGTGCCCGGTCAATGCCGATTGAATAGCGATGCCGGATGTTTCTCGATCCCTCATCTCACCAATCATAATGACATCCGGATCCTGCCGAACAATCGCTCGAAGGGCGCTGGCAAAATCAAGACCTATTTTTGATGCCGTTTGTATCTGGTTAACACCGGCGATCTGATATTCAACAGGATCTTCAACCGTTAGAATTTTTCGGTCCGGTGTATTCATCCGTGACAGAGCCGCATAAAGTGTCGTTGTTTTACCACTGCCGGTGGGGCCAGTGACCAGAAAAATCCCGTTGGGGCGCTGTAAGATCTCCTTGAAATCTGTGAGCACCTTTTCCGAAAGACCAATTTCATCAAGATCCAGATTAATAGCTTCTTTATCCAGAATACGCATCACCACACTTTCACCATAGAGTGTGGGCACCGTAGACACCCGAAGATCGATGCTCTTACCCGATATTTTTAGTTTGATACGCCCATCCTGGGGGATACGACGCTCTGCGATATTCAAACGCGATAAGATCTTGAGTCTTGAAATAATTGCCGGGGCCAGTTTGGCCGGAGGCGATTCGACTTCCTGCAGCACTCCATCAATACGGTATCTGACCTTCAGCTGGTGTTCGAAGGGCTCAATATGAATATCAGAGGCTCGAGATTCCAGCGCCCGGCTAAAGATCAAATTAACCAGACGGATAACCGGCGCATCACTGGCCATGTCCCGAAGGCGATCAACGTCCTCGGCATCTTCAGCCAGTACCGTTTCACCATCAACGCCCTCAACGATCTGGTCCATTTGCGAACGACCAGACCCATAGAGTCGTTCCAATGCCGATTCAATATCCGAGCTTAGTGCCAGTTGAATATCGATATCACTACCCGCAGCCATCTTCATCGCTTTAATGGCATACTCATCCTGTGGATCAGCCATCGCAACACGAAGCTGTCCACCCTCTTCGCTCAGAGGCAGCAGGTGAAACTGTTTGAGAAATTTGACCGGCAACTGCTCTTCCATGACCGGTTCTTCAGGAAAGTCTTCCGACTTGACCAGCGGATATCCCAAATATTCAGATAGCAAGGTTGCTACGTTATTTTCAGAAACCATGCCCAAACGCGTTAATATCTGAGTGATATTACCGCCAGAAACTGATTGGATATGTAGCGCACGCTGCAAATCCTGCTCTGAAACCTTTCCCTGCTCTACCAGTAGAGCGCCGAAATCCTGTGCCACTAGCATACCTCAGCCCAAGTAGTGATCACGCCCTGCCCAACCCAGTGAGCCAATGTTTGATGCGGGCCTTCAGCCGGGGCGACATTGTAGATGAAAGCCTTGCGAGTATAGGCATTGTCTGCGCTCTCTGCAATCGGCCAAAAATACCCGCACCGACACCGGTTTCATCGACACAAGTTAAAAGATTCCGACGGGAAAGTTTTTCAAAGCGCAAATTGAATGTCGGCCAGTCGATTTTACGAACCGGTTGATTATTCGGATTTTTTGAGGTGGCCTCCAAATAATGATCTGGGTAGGAAAAATAGGAATGCACCGGCGTGCCGCCTAACCTTTCCGGTCGTTTATCAGCCATAAACTGCATGCGAATTTCCTGCAATTGATTCAGCACTTTTTCCGGCGCGGGTGAATATTTCAACAGCCAACTGCACTCCCTACCCGCCAGGCGCTCAGTAAAGGAACCAATCGCGTGTGCCATAACCGGCAAACCCATCCTAAAGCAGGTCGACAATGTGTAACTGTAGGTCTCTGGACAACTGCCAGGAAACCATACCAGATGAGGCGCTGTTTCTCTGATTAGTTTCTCCAGATCTCTTTCATCATAGCGCCCATGCACATAAAGATTACTGGCTGGGTAATTGCTCAGCTGACGATAGCCAAAGCCGATCAGGTGAAACTCTATCGACAAATGGGCCTTGCGCGCCTTGATCGCACAACTCTCAAGCAGGTCGGCACCCTTGAAATTACTAAGCCCACCCAGTACCACCACTCGAAGCGGCTCGTCTTTATCCAGCATCCGGGGTTGAACAGCCACCTCATCATAGGCCTCTTTTTCATGGGGCGCGTAAACGGTGTTCGCCCCAGGAAAATAACGCTTAACTCTGCGTTCAACATCGTGGCTGGGGGTAAACACCCGATCTGCAGCATCAATCAGTTTGCTACACTCATTGCGCCATGCAGCAATGCTAACATTCCCCGGTGCCGGCCTTGTTTTCAAACAGGCCTCACAACCATTATTGGCAGGCTCGCCACAATAGTTTCCATCAATGGTGGTCATGGTGATTTGCGGACACGCCAGGTAGTAATCATGAATGGTATAGTCAAAGGGTACGTTCAAATCTTCCGGTAGTTTCCAGAAACATGGGTGAACACCGATGGTATGATGAAAATGTACACGCTCTACCCCGATATCTGCGAGCGTCTCTTTCAGCAATGAGTAATCGGCCAAGGGATCAAAAATCAAACAGTTTTGCTCGCTGCCCTGGGCCAAATAAAGTTTAGCGGCCTGCCCCTCTTGCCCATGAGGTTTAAGTATCAGCACCAATGCGCTGTTTTGGATTTTCGCAGCCAACTCCTTCAGATGCCGCTCGGTACCGCCACCACGACCATGATTAATCATCAAAACGGCGGGTTTATCCGGCATAAAAAACCTGGCCAGATCCAGCGCAAACCGCCCCGGCGCAACAGGATCTCGCTCGATAAAGGCCTGGATACGCCGATCATAATCTGGGTACAGGCGTGTTAAAACTTTGTGCCCCGCCTGCTGATGCTCGTTCTGGGTATCAGCAAAACTGACGCCACCGGCGTGGTAGACAAAGGTGTCCTCACACAGCAGATGCTGCCAGCCCATCGCTGCACTGCGCATGCAAAATTCGTTTTCTTCGCCATAACCACGCCCGAAGAGCCCCTCATCAAACAGACCAACCTGGTTGAGGCTATCCCTGCGAATATACATACAAAAACCCACCGCTGTGGGAATCGGCACTGACTGGCCCGCATTGGTTTCACATACCCGCGCATCGATACTCTGCGGGTCATAACCTTGCGGCAACAGGTTATCTTCACAAAAATTGGGGTAACTACAGATTGTCGCGTTATTAGACAGAGGTGTGACCGAAGCGGTATGATCCTCACGGTAAGCGCAATCTCTTATTCTTTCCAGCCAGTTATTGGCCACCACCGTATCACTATTGAGCAGCAGCACATCCCGATCGGGATGAAGCCCCATGCCCCGGTTAACCGTTGCCACAAAACCGCAATTAACTTCATTATGTAATAGGGTGACCTTTTTGGAGATACTTTCCAGCCAATCTCTTAAAGCCACCTCGGGGGTTGCATCATTAATAACAATAATCTCAACCGATA
>CAYYRK010000187.1:0-4799 GCA_964473915.1 uncultured Pseudomonadales bacterium | reverse complement strand
TTCCCGTTATTGCGAAAAACCACGTTTCCATCCAGCTTTTATCAAACAACTCGGTAAAGAGGTCCAGCCCTCTGAATACAACGCGCTCGCCAGCAAACCAGGCCCCCATCTCGGTTTCCCAATTATCCTCTCTTTCCAGTAGGGTTTGTGGGCCGCTCATGCCTGTTCCTCGCTGCCATCAGTTTTTTGTGGTGGCCCTGGATCATTTAACAGTTTAAGTCCGTCAGCGAAAAAGGGGTATTTGGCCAGGCCGTTATGCCGTTGCTCCAGCGCATGTGCAGCAGCACCGGGCAAGCGCAACAGTAGGAACAGCATCTCGGCCTGCTCATCACTAAACCCCAGATCAACAAAAGCGGCCGCTGCTACGCCCGCCATAACCAGGGGGTGGCCTGTAACGTTTTCCAACTGTTCTCTGTTTTGCAACAGCCAATTCAGTGAATTCCCCGGGCTTATCTCGGCCAAATAAGTTAATACCTGCTTAACCGGAGTTGCACAGGACGAACCGTAGGGGTCAAACCCCGGTATATGGTCAACCTCCGGCCAGACTTTAACGTCATCGGGTTTTTCATAACCGGTCAGGCAGTTTTGCCATTGAGCCAGATCCTGGCCACAGGACTCCCAGATCTTCATGATCAAATAGAGTTCTCTCGCGCCACCATATTGACCCGCACCAGGGCCCAAAGCCGCCATGAGACAGGAAGCGGTTAGCGAACCACCAACCCCGCCATTCATCGCCGCGCGCACGCTCAGGTCCCGAGGGCCGGGGTTGGCCAGCGCCACCGCCAGGCCTTCTAGCAGTACCGCCTGTTGTTTCTCAGGGGGTTCGAGTTTAAACAGCAGATAGAGGTATTCTACCCAGCTTATTTTCCCCAGCAGGTCACCATAAACATCAAAGCCGGAGCAGTAACATTTGGCCGCAGCAAAAGGGTTATCGGCTTCAGGAGTTTCCTTCCAGATTTTAGAGTGAATCGCCTCTTTATTTTCATTTTTCTTTTCTTTACTCATCTTGGCCACCCGAATTCATCCCCTTGATTCTGGTTGCAATGGGCGGCACCTCTTCAGGGTCAATGATTACGTCGATGACACTGGGGCCGCAGCGCTGGCAAAGCACCTCAATATTCAACCGGAGAAGGTCACTGGGTTTGGCTATGCGATAGCCGGGGATGCCCATCGACTCAGCCATTGCGGCAAAATCAACCGCCGGTAATGCGTGACCAATGGACTCGGCATCATTCAACTGTTGGCCATGTTTGACCATGCCCAGCGTAGCATCATTGAGCACCAGGAAGATAACCGGCAGTCTGTGCTGCA
Source organism: uncultured Pseudomonadales bacterium (assembly GCA_964473915.1). Classification (GTDB taxonomy): domain Bacteria; phylum Pseudomonadota; class Gammaproteobacteria; order Pseudomonadales; family IMCC2047; genus CAYYRK01. Next base: position 3,488 of record CAYYRK010000187.1, on the reverse strand, counting down.
GTGCCACAGTGATCTCATTACCAAACATCAGAAAAGAGCCATCGCCAACGATGCAAACCACCGGCTCTCCGGGGTTTGCCAGTGCAGTACCAATGGCACTGCCAACCGACCAGCCCATGGAGCAAAACTCAATGCAGACCTGAAAAAGAGCATTACTAAAATGGCGTCGTCCGCTGTCTCGCCGTTCACCCTGCCTGCGTTGCCCAACACGTCTATCATAGGGGTTAAGGTAATGGATCGCCCAGGCAAGGTTATTGCCGGTGTCCGCAAGGTAACGGGTGTTTACCGGAAAGATACGAGTTAATTGGTGCATCAACCATTGGGGTTTAATGGGTATAGCATCATCAAAGATTTTTTTCGGCTCATCCAGGGTGAAGTGGATCAACTCCTCGATCTGGTTTGAATGAGTGTTGGCCGACCTTATATAGCCAGGTTCCGATTCTGCACTGCGCTGAGTTGCATCAACTATTGACGTATCTTTATTGTCATCCAGAGCGTCACCCAGCAGATGGCTAACCACCTTTTCAAATACGGCGCTGATCTGGCCTCGCACATGCAAACTGGCCATGGGTGATCGCATCAAGTTGCTCTCATTGTCATCAACGTGGATCAGCTTTTCGGTCAGCAGGGTCGTCTGGTCCCAGGCATTGGAGGTGAACTCCCCCAGGGTAACCCCAGCCACGACCACGAAATCTAGATCGCTATCTTTCAATACGGCTTCTGCACTGCTGTGTCCGGCAAAACCGATCACGCCCCTAAACAGCGGGTGATAGGGACTAACAAAACTTTTGCCATCTGGCGTTGCAAGAATGGGTGCTTTTAGGATATTCGCTGTTTCTATAATGTGGGACGCAGCATCACGACAGCCTCCACCCACCACAAAGACCCCTTTTTTTTCAGCACTTAGCTCAGCGCACAGCTGAGCCACTGCGCGTTCATCCTGAAGTATAGGCTGGGTTAAAACCCTGTGCAGGTCATAAGACAAGCCACGCTGACTAAGCTCTGCAGACATAATATCTGCTGGAATACTCAGGTGCACAGGCCCACCAGGTGAGCCCATAGCTGTCATGATGGCGGTAATCAGTTTGTGTTCAAGCTGCTCCACATGTGAAACCAGTGTATTGAAGCGGGTACAAAACTGGTACATCCCCACTACATTGACTCCGGTATCGCCAGACTCCTGCATCGCCTTGCGGCCGAATTTACTCTGTGCAGTCTGGGGGGTGATCACCAGCAGAGGGGTATTATTTTCATAGGCAGAAGCCACCCCGGTGATCATATTGGTGGCCCCAGGCCCGGTTGTGGAGCAGCACACCCCCAGTTTGCCGCTATTACGTGCGTAGGCATCGGCCATAAACGCAGCGCCTGTTTCATGACGGGCTATAATGGCCTTTATGCCACCCCGCCGCTCACTGCGTGCTATGGCATTAAACAGAGGTTCTATCGCGCCGCCGGGGATACCGAAAATATATTCGACACCTAATTGTTCCAGATAGTAAACAATCAGATCACTGGCGTAACAAGGCTCCTCCTGGGGTTGCGTATCCTGGGGTTGCTTAAAATCAATGATGTCTGCTTTCATTTTGCGCCTTAAGTCTCTATTTTTATCAGGAGGCTATCCGAAAATAAAAAGCGCTACTGCACAGGTGTTATTTCGGTTCATTTTTGGATTACTTTTGTTGCGTATGAGAGCCTTGCAACAAGGTCTTATGGATAGCTGTTCGCCTTAAATAATTGAAAAACTAACCTCACAATAGCTATCCTTTGCTACAGCTCCATCTGCAAATGAAAGCCCCAAACAGCTGGCAAGGTGTCCTTGTTGAGAGTAAGGCCCCTTTTTGTTGCGACAGATAATTCAGCAAGGGACTTAACTTTGCAAGCTTTGTTGTTGTTTTATTGTAAGTTTGAAGAGGATAGGATTATGGACCCATAACATCAACGCATTGCACTGATGCTATGGGGGAGCTCCACTTCCATTGCGATGGGCAGGTGATCCGAGCCTTGATACTGTATTACCTCTGCACTCTTGATGGTCAGGCTTGGGCTCACCAGAATGTGATCCAGATGCAGTTTAGGTCGCCAGCTAGGGAATGTGTGAAACGTTCCCCTGGGCGAGTGTAGATCCGCTCTGCGCAGTGGCGACAGCTTGAATAATTTCTCGGCCTGAGTGTTGAGGTCTCCCATCAATATCACATGCTTGTAATCCTGAATAAGATCCATAATATATTGCAACTGATTATTGCGTGCCTTGGGGCCAAGCGACAGATGTAACGCTACCAGTAATAGAGAATTTTTGCCCTGGCCAAATTGCAGCGCAATGGCACCGCGTCCCGGGAAAAGCCCCGGCAAGGCGTGATCCTCCAGCAGGTGGGGTTTTAGCCTGCAAAGTACGCCATTGCCGTGCTTTGCCAATGCCCCAAAGTTACGATTTAGCTGTTGGTACCAGTAAGGGAACCCCGCCGTTTCAGCCAGAAACTTGACCTGATTCATATTGCCAGTACGGATACTGCCGCCATCAGTCTCCTGCAGGGCAACAATGTCAAAATGCGATAAAAGCCCGGCAAGGCGTGTCAGGTTCTTGACTCGCCGTGGGTGGGGCAGTATGTGCTGCCAGCCTCGGGTAATATAGTGGCGATAGGCCTGGCTGTTGATTCCTACCTGAATATTATAGCTTAGTAAGCGTAACCTGTTGGCTGTTACTGCCGGCGGCCCCGGAGTCAGGAACTCTCCGGGTTCACCTGTTGAGTCAACCTTGATATCCATTGAGTCGCTAGGTTCCGGGGCTTTGTGCATGGTGTCCCTTGCTCGTGGCTAACGTTATTTTATCCAATTAATTTAGCGTCTGACGTTCCTTTTCAACCAGGAAATCTACCACATCGAACAGCCCTTTGGTACCCGCTTTCATTGTAGTCGCAATCAAATACTTGCCATTAACAACAACGGCTGGCACACCCGTTGCCTGGTAGCCACGTTGTCGTGTTTTGGCCTGTTGAACCCGGCTGCTAACTAAAAAGGAGTTGAATGTCTTGTTAAACTCAGCTTTATCTACCCCCTGTCCGGCATAAAAATCAGCCAGAGATTCCTGGTCAACTATTTTTTGTCCACGTTTATGCATCGCATCAAAAAGCTTTTCATGGACCTGCTCAACCACCCCCAGTATCTGGGTTGCATAATAGGCGCGGCCATGAACCTCCCAATGGCGCGCCATCACAGCGGGCATCCGTTTGAAATCGACATGCGGGGGAAGATTTGAGGCCCACTTGTTGACCAAAGGTTCCAGTAAGTAACAGTGAGGACACCCATACCAAAATAGCTCAACCACCTCAACCTTGTTAGCGTTGTCTGTTGCCACCGGTTTTGCCAATTTTTTGTAATGCTTGCCCTCCTCATAAACCGCCCCCTGCTCAGCACAAGCCAGCAACGGAAAAAACAGCAACATAATCAAACTCTTTTTCAGACCATTCAGCATTCAATAACTCCTGTTAACC
>CAYYRK010000186.1:0-4811 GCA_964473915.1 uncultured Pseudomonadales bacterium | reverse complement strand
TAATCTTTATTACAGGAAATAGGGGTTGTTGGGTTAGTATATTTAAATCCATTGGGTATGATCACAGAAAGAGTTGTCATCACCACAAAAATTCATCTCTTCTTTCTGGTTGAAAAGTCACCGATTTTAGGACTATAGCCGAATAAGCAGGCCCACTACAGGCCCCTTGATATGATTACCATTAGATCTTTTGAGGATATTGAAATGACCGATGTTAATAGATACACGAGGATGGATTGGGAATTTTATACCAACAGTAAAAAATAGTGTGGTAATCGTATCCGTCCTCAAATCATAAAAGAACTCAAATTCTGAGTAAGGAGTGACCGTTCCCAGGTCATAAAATAGCTGAAGCTCTGAATAAGGAGTGTCCTTAATGATTTTTTTAAGGTTCAGTGGCCGAGATAGTTCAAATGCAGGACGGTAACGAAAACCCTTGGCGATCTGCCCCATTCTATACTCAAGCCGTGAGCGATGAGAAAAATGCCAACCATCAAATTCAGATCGATAGACTAGTGCAGCCCTAAGTCGATCATCTCGTCGAGATTCTCCGTCAATTTTAGGATAATATGCAAAGTACCCAAGATGCCATCGGCTGTGGTCATCTATTTTTGATGTAATACCCAAATATCCAAGTTTACCCTTATAACTTTCGTAGACATCACCCCCCGCAGCGATAATGCTGTATCCGTTATCCAGTTGTTTGGAAAGTATAACTCTGCCAATAAGAAGATTGTCAGCATGTGCAAAACAGCTGATTAATAGTGCAGAGCTTAGGCTCAATATAACCAAAAAGCGCTTCATATTATTATTGTTTTTTTAAGACTTTGTTCATCGATTCACCCTGATCTATACCTGAAATCCTTTTACAGGAAAATAGTGAGTAGACCAGGGGAGTTTTGTTTTAGTGCTAACGCCTATTCCTTAAATTTGGGTTTGCGTTTTTCGCGGAAGGCAGTCACCCCTTCAAGGGTATCTTCGTTCATAAACAGGAACGGGAAGGCATCCATTGCGTAGCGCATATCATCTCCACCCAACCCCCGGTTATAGGCAGACTTGGCCAGCGAGATAGCCATTTTCGGTTTGGCTGCGATTTTATCGGCTAAAGTCAGCGCCTCTTCCATCAGCTTGTCATGAGGTACTGTTCTGAGAGCGATTCCCAGCTTGCATGCTTCCTCAGCGCTGATAGATTCACCCAACATACTCATCTCTTTAGCTTTGGGACGACCAACAATCTCGGCCAAACGTACGATGGCAAAGCCGGGAAGCAGACCAAGATGGATCTCCGGAACACCAAATTTAGCGCGGTCAGAAGAGATAATAAAATCACAACTGATTGCAAGTTCAAAACCTCCACCCAAAGCGAGGCCGTTAACTGCGGCAATTAGCGGCTTTGAACAGCGTTCAGGTGCTTCAAGAGCAGGTAGCACTTCATTAAGAAAGCTTTTGATGTCTTCAGCTTTGAAGCTAAAACCACTGATATCAGCGCCAGCACAAAAAGATTTGTCGCCACTGCCAGTAATCACACCAACACGGATTTCATCATCAGCTTCAATTTTGGCCAGGCTTTCTAAAATTCCCTGGCGAATCCCTGTGCTCAAAGCATTAAGCTTGGAGGGCTCATCAAGGGTTATGATGGCAACTTTTCCTCTTTTTTCAAAATTCACACTACCTAGTTTCATGCAGGTACTCCTCTGTTAAAATTCTAATCAAAAATATCTAAAATTTAATTAAAAACCGTCAATCGAGAGCAGTTTTGCCCCCACAAAAAAGATTGTCAATAATACTCAACGTCCGATAAATTTTGGTGGGCGTTTTTCCGTATAGGCATTCACCCCTTCGGTGCGATCTGAGCTTTGCAGCACCAGGTTCTGGACATGAGACTCCAGCTCAAGAAAAGTTTCCAGGCTCGGCTGAGTGACGCCATGAAACATCCGCTTGGCCATGGCGAGAGCAAAGGTAGCAGACTCGGCCATCTCACTGGCCAATGCCATTGCCCGTGCATCCAGGTCATCATCAGGTACTACCTCTGTTACCAGCCCAAGACGATGAGCTTCCTCGGCACCTATTGTACGTGCAGACATGACCAACTCTTTAGCACGTAATACGCCCATATACCGAGTGAGAAAGAATATTGCACCACCGTCCGGTGCCAAACCAATCTTTTTGAACACCTGTGCAAATTTGGCAGTATCAGAGGCCAGAATAATATCGCATGCCAGCGCCAGACTCCAGCCGACACCCACTGCGGGGCCTCTTACTGCAGCGATTACCGGTTTTTCCATATTGGCCAATGCAAGAATAAAATCATGGGCGTGTTGAATACGATCTCTGCCAGCAAGTGGGTCAAATTCACCCATGGTGCCTACGTCTGAGCCGGAGCAAAAAGCTTTCCCCTCCCCCGTAAGGAGCACTGCTCGTACATTGTGATCAAAGCGTATCGCTTGTAAAGCCTCGAGAAATTCATTCTTCATCTCATCAGTCAAAGCATTATAACGCTCTGGCCGATCTAGTACTATTTTAGCAATACCGCTCTCTATTTCCAGCCGTATATTCATGACCTTATACTCACTTTTTTGGAAAAATATGGTTTGCAATCCCATTTTTCTGGGTTTGAGTGGTACCACCGGTGATGGTCAACATGCGTACATCGCGTACCATTCGTTCAAGCGGCAGTGAGCCAAAATAGCCATAACCACCAAACATCTGTTGACAATCATGCGTAACTTTTTGCGCCATTTCAGTCGCATATACCTTGGCAACGGAGGAGAGGCAGGGATCGGGTTTTCCTGCGTCGACCAGCGCCAGCGCCCGGTAGCACAGACTGCGGGCCGCCTCAATCTGGATCAGCATATCAGCCATCATCCAGCGCAATCCTTGCATATCGGAGAGTTTCTGGCCGAACTGTTCACGGATCTGCATATAGTCACGCGCCAGATCAAACGCGCCCTCTGCTACACCCAGAGCCATAACACCCATACCTACACGCGTTGCGTTATATATCGTTAGGGGTTGAACAAATCCCCTGGAGTTTTCTGGGTCTCCCTGGGTCACCACATTCGATGCAGGCACACGAACATCATCAAAAAAGAGTTCATTTTCGTTGGCGCCACGCACACCCATTTTGTGCTCTATCTTGTGTACCGTGACACCCGGACGATCTTTCTCTACGAGGATGGTGCCGACACCCCTGGCGCCCTTGGACGCTCCGAAGCGGACATACACCAGATGCATATCTGCGCGATCCCCAAAGGTTGTAAAAACCTTTTGACCATTAATGATGTAATCATCGCCATCGCGCACCGCGCTGGTGGTGATAGCCGCAGCATCAGAACCAGCCTGAGGCTCTGTCCAGGCAATACTGCATTCGATTTTACCGCTGATAAACTGGGGAATAAGCCGGCTTTTTAACTCTTCGCTAGCATAGTTGGCAATGATGCGCGGGGATACGTTTTGATCATGGACGATCATAGCCGTACACAGATCTACTTTGGCAATCTCCTCCACAACCAGATAGGTGTCTACCAGCCCCAGCCCAGAACCGCCATACTTCTCATCCATACTGAGCCCGCTATAACCCAGTTTTGTCAGGAGTTCTTTATTCTCTTCAGGAAACTCTTCATTCTCATCCCAGTAGGCGGCTTTTTCCTTAAACTTTTCCTGGGCCAGTTTGCGGGCTGCATCGCGTAACTGTATCTGCTCGCTTGTTAATTCAAAATTCATTATTTTTTCCTATGGGGTATTGTCACTGATAGGGTCAGCTGGTCTGTTTTCGCATCAGAACAAAAAATCAGTTCAGCCCACCCTAACATCTTAGTATTGCTTTTTTAGCTTCTGGTTCACTTGACCTTGAGACCCATCAGCCCCGCAATCAAGTTACGCTGCATCTGGGAAGTCCCAGCGGTGATAGTGGTTGCTCGAGCATCACGGAAATGTCGCTGCATATCAAACTCCATGATATAACCATAGCCACCCATAATTTGCATGCCAAGGTTGGCAGCCTTCACATAGGTTTCTGAGCCGAATAGCTTGGCCATAGATATTGCCATCAGGGCATCATTACCCTTTGACAGCTGCCATGCTGCACTCCACAGTAGCAGGCGGCTTGCTTCTACTTCGGTCTGCATATCTGCCAGCATATGGGCGATGGATTGAAAGGTGCCAATAGGCTGCCCAAACTGATGGCGCTCTTTAGCATATTCCAGCGCCTGATCCACTACAGATTGTGCCCCGCCACTATAACCGGCAGTGGTCATCAAACGTTCAAGCTGCAAGCCTGAAAGCATATACTGCCAACCTTTGTTCTCCTCTCCTACCAGCCGGTCAACAGGTACTTTTACATTATCGAAAAACACCTCGTAAGTACCTAGCGCACGACGCCCCAAAGTGTCGAGCTTGCGCAGTTCAACCCCGGGAGTGGTGTTGTCCACCAAAAACAGTGAAACCCCCTTCTGATAGGGTACGGTAGAATCGGTTTTAGCATACAGATTAATTACATTATCTTTGGCTCCAGCGCCGGTAGAAAATACTTTCTGTCCGTTAATGATCCAGTTGTCCCCTTCCCGCTTGGCGCTAGTACGCATCGCGCCCGCGTCAGAACCAGCATTAGGCTCGGTCATGGAGATAGACATGCGGATCTCACCGCTAATCAGTTTAGGCAGCCAATAGCGTTTTTGTGCTTCGGTACCGTTATGCAGGATATTCAGGCCGTTGAATATAGAGGTACCATAAGCACCTAAAAAATCGTAGCTCTTACGCCCCAGTTCTTCTGCAATGATGGTAAAATCCAGTATACTGCCATTAAGGCCACC
>CAYYRK010000185.1:0-4852 GCA_964473915.1 uncultured Pseudomonadales bacterium | reverse complement strand
TGCACCTTTTATGATCCGGAACGGTCCAGTTCTGTTTGGTCAACGGCAGACCGCCATCCACTGCCAGTGTGTGACCAGTGATATAAGCGGCTCCATCTGAAAGTAGATAGACGATAGCAGAAGATACCTCGGCCTCTGTTGCCTGACGTTTCATAGGGATCTGAGCCCTGCGTTGTTTGAGCTTTTTCTTGAAATCGTCGGGGTAGGTTTCCATTCCGCTGGAGGCCACTGAGCCGGGTGCTACGGCATTAACGCGAACCCCTGAATGAACCCATTCCAGCGCTGCGGTTTGGGTCAGATTGATAGTGCCGGCTCGTGCTGCACCGCTATGTCCCATATGAGGCATGCCAAAAGCGACTGTTGCCACGACATTAACGATGGAGCCGCCATGCTCGTGCATCCACAGATTGTAGACCTCGCGCATCATATAAAAACCGCCGCTCAGATTGTTTCTAACAACAGCTTCCCAGCCGTTATCACTGATATCTTTGAGTGGACTCGGAAACTGCCCGCCGGCGTTATTAACAAGGCCATCTATTCTGCCGTGTTTCTCGATGATATTTGACAGGGTTTCTTTAATCGCCTTGGAATCGCGAATATCCATGCTGTAGTAGTCAGCACTGTGTCCCTCCTTCGCCAGCTCAGCGGCAACCTCAGCCAGTTTTTCTTCACGGCGCCCAATAATGATGACCTGAGCCCCCAGTGCGGCCAGTTCATGCGCTGTACATCGACCAATCCCGCTGCCACCCCCCGTAATAATGATGACCTGGTTTTGAAAAAGATTATCTTTAAATACTGATTGATACATGGCGTCTCCAGGCCGGAAAGAGGGTGGCCGATTTTAATTTTAATGGTGGTTTTTAATGGTAGGGTGACCAGCTCCATCTCTGTAGTCTATCAGTCTGACGCTTGTTAGATCCAGGGTGTTTAGATACAATCGGCTGATAATATATGATATAGGAGTCTTCATCTGTGTTATTTACGCAAGCGCACAATCTGCTGCGCGACTCGGTTGCAAGGTTTGTTGAGAGGGAGATAAACCCCTACGTTGATGAGTGGGAAGATGCAGGGATATTCCCCGCTCATGAACTGTTTAAAAAGCTGGGAGATGCCGGTTATCTGGGTATTAATCGACCTGAAGAGTGGGGTGGCCAGGCTCTGGACTACTCCTACGTGGTTGTTTTTGCTGAAGAGATCGGGCGCATCAAATGTTCCGGGGTTTCCACAGCGATCGGTGTTCAGACCGATATGTGTACCCCGGCACTGGCTAATTTTGGTAGTGATGAGCTCAAGCGTGAGTTTCTGGTTCCGGCCATTGCAGGGGAGTCGCTCGGTTGTATCGGCGTGAGCGAAGAGGGTGCTGGTTCCGATGTAGCCTCGATCAAAACGACCGCACGACGGGTGGGTGATGAATATATCATCAATGGCAGTAAAATGTGGATTACCAGTGCCACCCAGGCAGACTGGGTTTGCCTTTTGTGTAATACCAGCGAAGAAAATGGCCCGCATAAAAACAAATCAATTATTATTGTCCCGCTGGATAGCAAAGGGGTTACCCGTGGTAAAAGTCTAAAAAAACTGGGTGCTCACAGTTCAGACACAGCCCCTTTATACTTTGATAATGTCCATGTGCCGGTTCGCTATCGGGTCGGCGAAGAGGGGAAGGGTTTTATCTATCAGATGAGACAGTTCCAGGAGGAACGGCTGTTTGTGATGTCGAAATATCTGAGTCAGGTGCAGGATGCGGTCGATATCACTATTGACTACACCCGGCAGCGCAAGGCGTTTGGTAAACCCGTTTTGGCCAATCAGGAGGTTTACTTCAAGCTGGCGGAGATGCAGGCTGAAATTCAGGCTGTTCGCGCTTTAATCTATCTTGCCTGCGAGAAATATACTAACGGTGAAGATGTTGATATGTTGACCGCGATGGCAAAATTTAAAGTGGGCGCATTGGGTCAGACCATTCCTTCAGCCTGCCTGCAATACTGGGGAGGACAGGGGTTCATGTGGGATAATCTGATTAGCCGTATTTTTCGTGATACCCGCCTGTGTTCGATCGGTGGCGGTGCCAACGAGGTTATGTTGGAAATTATTGCGAAAAAAATGGGAATTCATCCCTCATCAATGGACAGTTAGAGACCTTTGCACGAGAGATGATTTTGGTTCCAGGCAAGGCAAAAACGCGCGCAAAGAGGGAGTTTACAGTTGTAAATGACCGATTGAGCAGAGCCTGCCCCGCGAGCAGGGCGAGTGCTTTGGGTACATTTTTAACACAGCATGGGAGCAAAATGGCTCTCGTGCAAAGGTCTCAGTTAAGATAATAATTATGGCTATCATACAGAGCAAAGTTAATCGTCAAAGTGAATCCTTCCAGAAAAATCGTAAAGAGTTGTTGGAACTGATTAGCCGTATCAATCGGCATGAAGATCAGGTTCATCTGGTTTCAGAGCGTAAACGAGGGCTGTTTAAAAAAAGAGGGCAACTACTGCCCAGAGACCGCCTTGCCCTGCTACTGGACCCAGGGGCGAGCTTTATCGAGCTGAGTACACTGGCGGGTTTTGCCCAGCATGATGATGATGGCGAAGAGAATGTTTACGGTGCTGGCACCATTGTTGGCATCGGCTTTATAGAGGGTACACGCTGCATGGTCTATGTTAACGATGCAGCGATCAAAGGCGGGACCAACATGCCTCAGTCTTACGACAAGTTGAGGCGGGCGCAGGAGATCGCCACCATCGCAAGGCTCCCCTTTATCTGCCTGGTTCAAAGTGGTGGAGGCAATCTATTTTTACAACATCTGGGGTTTAATCGTGCTGGCCACCGTTTTATGACCCAGGCACGATCCTCTGCTGCCGGAATCCCACAAATCACCGTGGTACACGGAGCTTCAACCGCTGGCGGTGCCTATATTCCAGGCATGTCCGACTATGTAATTATGGTACGGGGTCAGGCAAGAGCTTATCTTGCCGGGCCACCACTACTGAAGGCGGCAACAGGTGAGATCGCAGAGGAGGAGGAACTAGGGGGCGCGCAGATGCATGCCCAGCAATCAGGGCTGAGTGACTTTCTGGCTGAAGATGATGCCCATGCTCTTGAAATGGCGCGTGAAGTGGTTAAAAGTCTTGAGTGGAATGAACGACTGCCTTCGATGGGCGACAGATCATTTAAAGCCCCCCGTTACGAGATAGATGAGTTGTGCGGCATTGTTCCGGTCGATTATCGAAAGCCTTACGACTGTCGTGAAGTGATTGCTCGTCTGGTTGATGATTCTGATTTTGTCGAGTTCAAGCCTAGCTATGATCCCTTTACGATCTGTGGGTATGCCCAGATCGAAGGGCAGCCCTGCGGTATCATCGGCAATAATGGTCCCATTACTAATAGCGGAGCCAACAAGGCCACACAATTTATTCAGCTGTGTTGCCAGGCAGCCAAACCGATCATTTTTCTGCAAAATACCACCGGGTTTATTGTGGGCGCACAGCATGAACAGGAGGGGATGATCAAAAATGGAGCGAAACTGATCCAGGCTGTCTCCAATGCAACGGTGCCGAGAATCACCATTAATGTCGGCGGTGCCTTTGGGGCGGGCAATTACGCAATGTCAGGTCGCTCCTTTGAACCGGAGTTTCTGTTTGCCTGGCCGACCAATACGGTTGCAGTGATGGGAGGTGAGCAGGCAGCGACCGTGATGTCCATCGTCTATGAAAACAAACAGAAAGCCAATAATAAAGCGGCTGATACTGAGTTTATTGAAAAACAAACCCGAGAGATTGTTGACTATTACGAAGGTGTTTCTTCAGCGCTATATTGCACCTCAAGAGTGTGGGACGATGGCATTATTGACCCTCGAAAGAGCCGCCGCCTACTGGCAGAACTGATCGATATCTGTGTGCGAGGAGAGCAAACCAGGCTTGATGCAAATACTTTCGGCGTGGCCAGGATGTGAGGATTTTAGGATGATAATGTTGCCAGAATGTAAAACCCTGTTACTGGAAGCCGTTGATGGTCGTTTATTGGTCACACTCAATCGCCCGGACCAGCGAAACGCTATGAATAACCAGATGAATAGCGAGCTACATACACTGACCGATTTTCTGCGTGAAAATGAAGCGATAAGAGTCGTTGTTTTGCGAGGTGCTGGCGGCCATTTTTGTGCGGGTGGGGACATTAAAGAGCGCAAAGCGCAAACAGATTCCGCAGCTGAAAACTCCGACCCTGCCCGTGAACGTAATATTCGTTCTGGGCAGCTGTTTAATAAATTCTGGAATCTGCCACAGACATTGATTGTGGTTGTGCAGGGGGCGGCGATGGGTGGTGGTTTTGGTTTTGCCTGCCTGGCTGATCTGACCATTATTCAAAAGGATGCAAGACTGGGCATGCCTGAAACCACGCTGGGGATTGCTCCGGCTCAAATTGCCCCCTATGTGGTCAAAAGAATCGGTTTGACTCGGGCTAAACAGATGGCTTTGACCGGGCAGAGAATTAACGGTGAAGAGGCTTATCGGCTGGGGATTGCACAATATATAGCTGAAACCGGAGAGGAGCTCGAGACCTTGCTGGAATCGGTGATTGCGCAGGTTGAAGGCTGTGGCCCTAAGGCGTGTGCTCAAACCAAGAAAATTATGCACAGGGTCGGAGAGCTTGATGATATTGCAATGATCGAGTTTGCAGCCGATACCTTCTCTGCTCTCAATAAAAATAGCGAAGGTCGTGAGGGCCATCGGGCTTTTGTAGAAAAGAGAAAGCCGAACTGGATATCAAACCAATGAAAGATTTTGGCAGTGTACTGATCGCCAACCGTGGCGAGATTGCGGTACGGATTATTAAGACAGCAAAAAAAATGGGTTATGAA
>CAYYRK010000184.1:0-4864 GCA_964473915.1 uncultured Pseudomonadales bacterium | reverse complement strand
AAAAACCAGCGTGACACCAGCTCTATTGAGATAACTCGCAATTTGCGCATCAAGATGCTGGAGATTCAAAAGCAGTACCCCGGTAGCGTAATTAAACTGGTAGAAGACCTACCTGGGCCGCCCCTGCGCGCTAATGTGGTTGCTGAACTCTATGGAAAGGACCTAAAAAAACTTCGTGAGATCTCTGGCCTGGTGAGTAATGCTTTTAATGAAACCTACGATATGATTGAGGTACAAGATAGCGAAGTAGCCGATGTGCGCCAGTATAAAATTGTAGTAGATAAGGAGAAAGCAGCGCTCTCCGGCATCACTTCTGCTCAGGTTGCCCTGGCGATTCGCCGCATGGTCGATGGCGAGATGATGGGGCGGGCACACATCCCAGGTGAAAAACACGCTGTACCCATTCGCCTGCACATCCCCCGCCGTCATCAGATCGACCCGCTATTACCTTCGCGTATTTTCGTCACTAACAACCAGGGAGACAGAATTCCACTGTCAGAGTTAACACATGTGATTACCGGCTGGCAGGACAGGCCGATCACCCACAAAGACTATGAACGTGTCACCTACGTGGGAGGTGAGTTGGCTCAAAATCCTCCATTTATTGCCGTATTCGACCTGGACAGCCGTCTGGACGGCATGGATATTGGCAATGGTGAACGGTTGACAACGGGCAATCTTCGCTTGCAACCGATCGTTCCGGATACCATTGACGGCTATCAGCTGTTGTGGGATGGCGAAATGCGCCTCACCCTCGATATATTCCGTGATATGACCAGGGCTCTGGGGATTGCACTGATCTTTATCTACCTCTTGCTGGTCGGTTATTACAGCTCCTTTACGATCCCGCTGATCGCTATGTCAGCCATCCCCTTAGGGCTGATAGGGGTGTTTCCTGGTCACTGGTTGATGAATCAACCCTTCACCGCCACTTCGATGATAGGCATCGTTGCATTGGCCGGCGTAGTGGTGCGTAACTCACTATTGATCATCGATTTTGTACAGGATTATATGAAAACAGGCATGCCACTACGAGAGGCTGTTAGTGAGGCCGGCGCAGTGCGCATGCGCCCCATCCTGTTAACAGCCCTGGCCATTGTTCTGGGTTCTGCTGTAATGCTTACAGACGCCGTGTTTGGTGGGCTGGCAATATCCCTGATATTTGGCACCCTTGTCTCAACAGTTCTTACATTAGTCCTGGTACCGGTGCTTTACTATTCGGTGATGCGCCGCCGATTGCCAGCGGATAACAAGCAAAGTGAGAATCCAGTGCCAAAGTAAAGGTGATAACAAGTATTGCCCCTCCCCCGGGATAGGGCAATATCATGCCATTGGCTATCTCAGTAAAGCTTTAGGTTAAATTCCTTAGCCGCCATTACACCACCCGCCGCGCACGAAACCCCGCGATATCCTCTACACTGTAGCCCAGTGACTGAAGAATACGGTCTGTGTGCTCACCCAGGGTTGGCGGCGCAGTCTTGATTTCACCGGGAGTTCGCGACAGTTTGACCGGCGTTTCCACAAAGGGTACAGGTTTATCGACATTACCGACCTTCAAATATTTAAACAGCTCAGCTTCCTTCATATGTGGATGATCCAGACACTGCTGAGGCGTCAGAATCTCTCCAGCGGGTATTCCAGTTTTCTCCAGCGTATCCATCACCTCTTGCAAGGTTTTATCTGCACACCAACGGGCCATACGCTCACTAAGAACCTTGCCATTATCGCCCCTGGATTTGTCATCTTTAAAACGAGGGTCATCTAACCAGTGTGGCTCACCCATCAAATCCACCCAGCGTTTAAACAGAGGATTACCCAGGTTCTGTATCTGTACCCAACAACCATCCAGTGTTTTGAAGGCATCAGCCGGAGCGCCACTTTGCCCCCGATTGCCAGTTCCAACCCGATTTAGCTGCAGCGCTGCCTGCTCCATCAAGGTCGTGTTGGTAATATTAAGTGCTGTTGTCACCAATGAGCTTTCCACAATTTGCCCATGGCCACTGTCGCGCCGTTCATAAAGCGCCATCATAGTTCCCAGCGCACCTAAAATACCCGCGGTCACATCAACAAACGGCCCATAGGATTTCATCGGCTCATCCGGATATCCCGACATATGCATGTTGCCTGACATGGCCTGGCCAATACCATCAAAACCCAGCTTATTGGCATAGGAGCCTTTCGAACCAAATGCTGAGCAGGTGGTAAGAATAATATCCTCTTTGATCTTGACCAGGCTTTCATAATCCAGCTGCATCGCCTTGAGCGCCTCATAAGGCACGTTGACCACCACAACATCCGCTGTTTTTATCAGGCGTTGCGCGATCTCTCTACCCTCTGGCTTATTCGGATTCAGCGTCAACCCAAGTTTATTGCGCCCATTTTGTATAAAATTTGCCCCGTCCCCAAACTCTGACAGTGGCGTTAAAAAACGATCTTCACTGCCATCGACCTTTTCAATACGGATCACCTCAGCACCGAAATCACCCAACAAAGAGGCACATTGAGGCCCTGCAACATAGCGACCAAAGTCCAGCACACGAATACCTTCCAATACTCCTGACATCTATAAATTCTCTTGGGTTATAAAATTAATTTTGCTCGCCAACGATTAGCTTACCGTTAAGCGAATTGTTTTACCTACAGCTCCCTCACCCCCTTAGAGTGAAACAAAAGAGTCTTCTTCTCTTATCTGTTTAATAGAGCTATTGATCGCTGAAGTCGATTAACCAAAGATTTTGGTAGTTAATAATTTTACAGTTAGCGAGATTCTAATCTAATTCGGAGTACTGTGAATACAGTTTTTATCACTTCATCACGAGAGGGGAATCACGCAGCATGGGAACAAAATAGTTCCTGTGCAAAACACTTGGGCTAAAATTCAAATTCAAGCAGCATGCGCACCGATCTGTTTGGACTGGATGAGTCCAACCCAAACAAAACACCCGTTTCCCAGTTCAGCGTCTTTCTGATACCCAGGTTAATCTGCCCTAGCATTACTGGCCCTAATGCATGAGTATTTTCCCCAAAATAGACCTCAATTGCCGGTTCAAACTGGCGTGAATAACGATAGCGAACCTGAACTGCCGTACTACTTTCCAGCTCATCATTGATGTCATCCCCCCACTCATAGATGAAAAGCAGATTGCCTGTCACACTCCAGTCGGAAAACTCTTTTTCAATCAAAACTCCCGATCCAAATTCCCAAACATCCTCCCCACGCTCACGCTCAAGCTCGAACAGAACACCCCAGTCAGCCCAATACTCGCCCTGCTCCGTTAATTGCCAGAGAGCTTCAACTTCATAGGCTTCAACTTCAAAGTTGCTACCTGATGATTTCTCCCCGATCAGATAAACCTCACCCATCCAGCGCTCTCCGATGGCTCGGCCATAGGCAAACCGGTAGATCTGTTTGTCATCATCAGCACCAGGTTGGTTATCCTGTATGACCGAGCGCCATTCCAGTTCCTGGGCAAGTGGCTCAACATAGGGATGGTATATTTTGTCAACCACCAGACCATCCGCCCATGCAGTCACTGCTATTAACGACATCACTAACAGAACAAGCCCCTGCACAAGCCGGAAAAACGTGGTTAATATGCTCTGCATTTTTTCAATCTCTGCATTATTCTCAACCCATGTGTCTATCTGCTATTTCATTAGGAGGCTGATTGACCGACCCCAGAACATGGCAGCAACAACCAGTGCAAACCCACCCAGATAACAGCTCACCTGCACCGCTGACGGCGTTGCTTCATAACCCACTAGAGCGTAAGCAATATGGCCAACAATGGACCTTTCAGACAGCAGGAATGAACTGTCCCATAGTGCCTGACCCGAAGGTAACCAATCTGCCTGCATCAGTCCACGCGATGCCTGGGAAAGCATATTGGCCCCCAGCAGTGCCAACAGGATAAGACAGCTGTTTTGTCGCCATCGTGGGGCAAGGTGAACTAATAGGTAAAACAACAGCGCACCAACACTCAAACCAATTCCAGCACCAATGCCAGACCCCACTAGAGCTGGAAAAAGCAGCTCGCGGTTCTTTATAAATCCAGACAGATAAATAATAATTTCCGACCCTTCACGAACCACTGCGAATGCAACTATTAACGCCATGCAGAGAGCGATCAAGAGACCCGACAACCTAATGCGTTCACGAGCAACAAACAACGCAGTAAAACAGAGCACCAGCAGGTAAATAGCACACTGCAGGCTGGCGTTAACAATTTCTTGCCCTACATAATCAAACCACTCTGATACCCGATCAAGCTCCAGACTATACCAAAGCGCGCCCAGAAAACCCAGACACAGCGCAGGATAGAGCCAACGCCTTGAGATAAGGCAAATTCTGGAAAAAACCATTAACACGCTAATGAATAGTGATGCCTCCAGAATTTCCTGGGAGATCAATACCACCGAGGTAAATAGCATCAGTTAGCAACCCCTCATTTTACAATCACCTTTCCCTGCGCCGTTTTCGGGAAAAATTCACCAAAAAAAGGGTATTCTCCGGGCTTTAGCGGGCCAATAAATACAACCGCCTTGCGCCCTCCAGAGATTACTTTCTCCCGGTTCATCTCATAACTTTCAAACTCCTCTGCGGTAGGGTCACGGTTAGTGATTAATAGCTTGACCTTGGTATTCGCCGGCACCTCTATTTGCTCTGGATAAAACAGGTGATCTTTTATCTCAATTTCAATCACGGGCACCCCAGCCCTGGCTGTCATCGCATAGACCAGGAAAACCAGGGTACTCACGCAGTTTTTGATCACCCAGATGTCTTTTTTCATAAATCAACCTGATACTGTTTCATCCTAGAATCCTCTAGTTGGACAGGATAGAGTGTGCGTTTGCGGGGGTGCAG
>CAYYRK010000183.1:0-4868 GCA_964473915.1 uncultured Pseudomonadales bacterium | reverse complement strand
TTCAAACTCAGATCGTGTCACGACTTAACCCACAACAATTGCAGGCAATCGCTATCACCGACGCCCCGCTACTGGTGCTTGCCGGTGCTGGCAGCGGTAAAACCACGGTCATCACCCATAAAATTTCTGATCTGGTCCGCAAACAGGGCATTGCTCCCGAGCAGATTTACGCCGTAACCTTTACCAACAAAGCCGCCCGCGAAATGAAGGAGCGGGTTTCCAAACAGCTAAAAGGCTCGGCGCGCCACCAGAAAAAGGGCCGAGGTAAAACTAAAGGCGAAGTATCGATCAGCACCTTCCATACCCTGGGTTTATCCATTATCCGCCATGAACTCAAATCACTGGGAATCAAACCCGGATTTTCTATTTTTGATGCCCACGACAGCGCCTCTTTGCTCAAAGAGTTACTACCCGGTGATGAGTCCGCCAAAAAGGAGCTGGGCGCACTTATTCAACGTAAAATATCCAGCTGGAAAAATGCCCTGCTGTCACCCGATCAAGCGTTGCAGACAGCCCAAACCGGCAACGATATGAGTGCAGCCGAAGTCTATGCACAATATAACCGTCACCTTCGGGCCTATAATGCAGTTGATTTTGACGACCTTATCCTGATGCCCACCCAGCTCTTCGAACAGCAGGCAGAAATTCTGGACAGGTGGCAAAACCGGGTTCGCTATCTATTAGTCGATGAGTATCAAGATACTAATGCCAGCCAGTATCAACTAGTCAAACAATTGGTGGGGGTCAGGCAAGCGCTGACAGTTGTAGGGGACGATGATCAATCTATCTATTCCTGGAGAGGTGCTGTACCTGAGAATTTAGCACGCTTGCAAGATGATTTCCCACGCCTCAAGGTGATCAAGCTGGAGCAAAATTATCGTTCAAGCATTCGAATTCTAAAGGCGGCCAACCAACTGATCTCCAATAATAGTCATCTCTTTGAGAAAAGGCTCTGGAGTGAGCTAGGTTACGGTGACCCCTTGCGCATCCTTAAGTGCCAAAATGAAAGCGATGAAGCCGAGCGCGTTGTAATGGAGATTGTGAGCCGGCGGCTACAAAAAAGTTACCGTTTTTGTGATTTTGCAATACTCTACCGCAGCAATTACCAATCCAGAATTCTGGAGATGAAACTGCAACAAAACCAGGTTCCGTATAAAGTCAGCGGCGGAATATCCATTTTTGACAAGATTGAAGTAAAAGATATCCTGGCCTATTTAAAGCTCATCGCCAACCCGGATGATGACACCGCTTTTTTGCGCATCGTTAATGTACCACGCAGACAGATCGGCCCTGCCACACTGGAGGCCCTGGCAAATTATGCGAATTCGCGTAGTTTAAATCTATTGGCGGCCTGTGATGAGATGGGGCTGGGACAACACCTTAAAGATCATCAACTGGATAAACTACGCCGCTTCAAATTTTGGCTGGAGTCAGTCATCAGGCGCTGCCACCAACATGATATCAGCACAGCGCTGAACGAGATGCTGGAAGAACTGGCGTACCATGAGTGGCTGAAACAAAACAGTAGCAGCCCGGCCGTGGCAGAAAAACGGATGGAAAACGTCCGGTTTCTGGTCGAAATCTTAAAACAAAATCTGCCCGATGATGGTCAGGATGCTGACAACGCGGTGGGGGCTGCACTCGCAAAATTAATGCTTCAAGATATGCTCGAAAAACAAAATGAGGAGGAGAAATCTAATCAGGTGCAGTTGATGACATTGCACGCTTCCAAGGGGCTGGAATTTCCCGAAGTTTTTATCATTGGGCTGGAGGAAGATATCCTTCCTCATGCCAACAGCCTGGAAGCGGAAAGCCTGGAGGAGGAACGACGCCTGTTTTATGTCGGCATCACCCGCGCCCAAAAATCTTTGACCATGACTTTCGCCGGATCAAGAAAACAATATGGCGAGATCAGTAGCACAGAACCCAGTCGTTTTCTGCAGGAGCTACCACGTGATGATATCGAGTGGGAAGGGTTAGATGAGCTTCCCAAAGAGGTAAAACGTGCACGCGGCAAGACGGCACTTAAGGGATTGCTGGGCTTGATGGAAACTTAAGCTTGGAACCCCAGGTTAAATTCCACCACTATTTAGGGGAACCTGTACACAACACGCCTCTCTAACCTGTGCTTATACACTACAGGTTACACGTTCAAGGAAACCGATGATGACAAAATTTATCCCCGCCAGCTTATTAGCCCTTATTATCACCGTGGTATGCCTTCCCCTGCAGGCGGACAGCCCAGCAACTCAGATCACAGTCAGCGGACTGGGCAAGATTACTGCTCAACCTGACATGGCAACCGTTCAATTTTCATTTGCCAGCCGAAGTAAAGAATCCCATCAGGCCAAGTCAATCATCGATACCCAGGTCATCAATCTACTCAAACTCTGCAACAAACTGGGCATCAAAAAAAAGGAGATACAGGCTGCTAATCTCAGCATATATCCTGAGTATGAATACAAGGGGCCACGTAAACTCATCGGCTACCGGGTTAGCCGTAACGTACGGGTAACAGTTCGAAACATGGGCCGCTACCCTGATCTTCTGGATGGTGCAGCAGGTATCGGTGCCAGCCACAGCGGCAGTCCATTTCTTGATTTCAGCAACAGAGATGAACTGGAAAATGAGGCTATGCTAAAAGCATTCCGCCAAGCCAGACAAAAAGCGCAGCTTTTAGCACAAGAGGCGGGTGGCAAGCTAGGCGCGCTCATCTCCATCAATGAAACTGGCACCCATCCAGCACCCAACCTGCCCCTGAAGCAGCGTGCTATGGCAATGGAGGCCAAAGCGGTTCCATACCCCTCCGGCGAAGTTGAGATCACACGGCAAATTTTTGTGAGCTTCGGCTTTGAAATCTAACTCTGTTATGATGAACCTAGAGAAAACATATCTGAGTCTCGGGAGGCACAGTGACACAACCCAACCATCATTCTGACCGTAACGAAACCGCCAGCACATCAGTGTTCAATCTCTACTGGATCATCGGCGCACTGATTGTTTTAATTCCGGTGGGTGCAGGCCTTTACTATCTGCTTGACCATGATGAGCCGCAGCCTTCAACGACTGCAATAGAGCACACAACACCAGTAGAACAGGCTCAAATCCCAACTGCAGCCGCAGCACCTGCGCCAGAACCTGAACTGCTACCGAAAAAGCTGGTTAGAGCCACAGTAGCGGATCAGCCAACACCAAAGCCAATACCACAACTGCCGGATCTTGATAACAGCGACCAGGATATCATCCAGGCATTGAGCGCCCTGTCCAACCATCTATCTTTCAAAACCTGGTTTAACTCCACAGAAATTATACGCAAAACTGTCATTCTTACAGATAATATCAGCACGGGGAAACTTCCCAGAAAGTACCTCTTCATCCCAAGCCCTTCAGTGAAATTCAGCACCTACAGGGCAGGATCTATGGAGTATATGGACCCTTCAAGCTACGCACGCTACGATAGGTATGTAGACATCATCGACTCAATCGACATCGACAAAACCGCAACACTTTATCAAAAATACAGACCGCTCCTGGATCAGGCCTTTGCAGAACTGGGCTATCCTGATCGCTCCTTCCATGAAACACTAATAAGTACGCTAGAAACTTTTTTAAAGGCACCGATCATAGAAAATGACCTGCAAGTAACAAGACCCTCGGTTATGTATAAATATGTCGACCCGAACTTGGAGGCGCTGCCCGCCATTCATAAACAGTTATTACGTATCGGGCCAAAAAACACCCGAAAACTGCAGCACAAGCTGGCACAGATCAAGACAGCTCTCGAGCAGTAGGTTTATTTCTGTTAGCCAAGTGGTTAAAATACATCTATATTTTTCTACTTTTAACCCTCCATTGCTTTTTAGAGGTGGGTTTGGCGTTCGTTCAATGGCCCTTAGCGGGTTGCTAAAAAACAGATAGGGGTTACTTTCCAGGATATGGACTGCATTAGCTATTCCTAATAGACTAAAGATAACCGTATGACGCTAAAAGGGAGAAACAGCGTGCAAGCGAAGATTAAGCATTTCTATCACAGGCCAACCTGGACCTATTCATATGTGGTTTCAGACCCTGAAACCCTGCAGTGCGCTGTTATCGATTCAGCACTCGATTTTAATTATGATACCGGTAAAATTTCGACACAAGCAGCTGACGACATCGCTCTTTATATTGAGGAAGAGGGGTTGACGGTCGAGTGGCTTCTGGAGACACACGCGCATGCCGATCATCTGAGTGGAGCTCATTACCTAAAGGGCAAACTGGGAGGCAAGATCGCCATTGGTGAATATATCAGGGAGATCCAGCAGGTTTTCAAAGAGGTTTTTAACCTGGAGAAGCATTTTCCTGTTGATGGTAGCCAGTTTGATCACCTTTTTTCAGACGGTGAGCTTTTCTCAATAGGGAACATAAAGGCCAAAGCTCTACATACGCCAGGGCACACGCCCGCTTGTATCAGTTATCTCATGGGAGGCGTGGTTTTTGTCGGGGATACTATCTTTATGCCCGATGCCGGTTCCGCACGGTGTGACTTTCCGGGTGGCGATGCCCGAACATTGTTTAGATCGGTCAAAAAACTATTGGCACTACCCGAGCAGACAAAACTTTATATGTGCCATGACTATGCGCCAGAAGAAGCCGTTGTTGGACCACGCTGGGTCACCAGCGTCGCCGAAGAGCGTGCTCATAATAAACATGTGCATGATGGGATTAGTGAAGAAAAGTTCATTGAGATGCGGACAGCGCGCGATCAGGTGCTGGCTATGCCAAAACTGATTTTACCTTCAATACAGATCAACATTCGCGCAGGCGCACTGCCACCAAAAGAGGACAACGGCATTCGATATTTGAAATTACCACTTAACCAGTTTTAG
>CAYYRK010000182.1:0-4907 GCA_964473915.1 uncultured Pseudomonadales bacterium | reverse complement strand
AATTCGTGTTCGCCTGACAGGCAGGAGTAGTCTTTTTGAAGTCCCTAAATGCACCAATACGTTGCACAGGCTGTCATGCTTCGATAGTGAAGTTCAAGATTATAACAAGGGGATCTGTTTAATGTCGATGGCCCTGTGTTTTCCAGATCTTTGATTTGCTAGCAGCACACAGACTTTGCGATACTTGTGGCACAAATAGATAAACTCACCGAATCTTCCAACCATGAGGCATCTGATTATGATTGGCTATGTCACCATCGGCACTAACGATATGGAACAAGCAAAATCTTTTTACAGCGAACTATTGGCTGAACTTGATGTTAAGTTATTGATGGATATGGGCCGCATCGCCCTGTTTGGCCAGGGCGCAGAAAAGCCAATGCTCGCCGTATGTACTCCCCACAATGAGGAGGCACCCCATCCCGGAAACGGCAATATGGTTGCCATTCCGGCAGGATCGCGTGAAAAGGTTGATCAGCTCTATAACAAGGCCATTGAGCTGGGGGCCACGGATGAGGGTGCTCCGGGTGAGCGCATGCCAACCTTTTACGGGGGCTATTTCCGTGATCTGGATGGTAATAAACTTGCTTTTTACCACTGGAGCTAGGCATAACGCAAGCTCGCGTAATAGCTTTGCAGGCAGGGCTGGAGAAGCAAAACCCAAAGAAAGATCGGCCTCATACCGGCCCAATCATGCCTGATAACGGCTAACTCTGCCTGTTCGGTCATATTTGGCCTGTTTGATTGATGAACTATCCGGGTTTATCCGGCAACTTTTTATTCTCCAGCAATTCATCCGCAGTTTTTTTATCGCCCTGACTGTCATCGCGCTTGCTGTTTTGTTCCGCCCTGTTGCCAAAGACCCCGACAAGCTCTATTTTCGGGTTATCCCAGTCACCTTTGATCAGGTAATGCGCGCTGGTAAAGCGTTCGAATATATTGCCAAAGGCCTTATGTAAAATATACAGAGGAATCCCGACCTGGGGAACACCGGCGATGGCCGCTGCAATGGGGATATTTTCCGAAAGCGGCAGTACTACAACCAGCTCTTGGTCCAGGGTTTTGCTATTCATATTCGTGGTGCCGTCAATCTTGAATTTTGCTGAAGGCCCGTCTATCACTAATGATTCCTTGATTTTGACCAACCCTTTATCCAACTCAAACACACCCCTAATATCATCAAAACTGTAACCCTTTTGAAACAGATCAGAAAAATCAAGCCGCAACCGACGGGCAAGGGAGTTGAAATTTATTATGCCGAATACACGCAGGATATCGGTAACTCCTTCCAGCTCGACTAGTTTGCCTTTTTTAGAATGCCACTTGAGCTCCCCTTTGAGTTTATCCGGAGAAAATTCAGCCGGTGAGCCAGCCCAGGCCACATCCCCTTTGATGTTTGAACTTTGTGCTTTTATTGTTGGCGAATACCCCCAGGCCTGCACTGCTTTATCTATTGTTTTAGTTTTTACTTCGCCCTGAAAACGGCTGCTGTGGAGATCATCCTGAAAACGCCAGTCCAAATCTCCTGATATCCGCAGAGCTCGCAGTTGTGCCACAAGTTCTGAGACCGTTGCACCGGTGTTTGTGGGGCGCAACTGAAATTTCCAGCTGCCATAATCCTCATCGTTAATTTTGAATTCTGCTACCTGTATATCCATCGCCATCAGCTGTTGGGGAACAACAGCCGACAACGCATCGAGTCCTTCATCGGTGGACTCGGGCAGGCGCAGGTATTCAATCTCTGCCAAGGGCAATATTGCAGGGTCTTTGGGAAGTTTAAGGACACCTTTAATGACTGGGCTTCTCAGGTTAACCATCCAGCTTTCGTCGGATTGATCAATCTTCAGCGATAGATCCTGTAGCTCCTGGCCGTTAAAATAGAACCTGTGCACGTTGAGTTTGACCTGTTTGAGATAATCAATGGCGGGCTTTGATGAGCTTTGTTTCTCCGTGACAGCAGATTGATCGTCCGGCTCGGTAGTAGTGAGCATACCAGCCTGCTGGCCAAGCTCCTGAATCAGGGTATCCCACTGATTATAATCCAGTTGTGATGTTTTGCCGACCATACTGATCCCCTGGCCCTCAGTAAAAACGGGAGGTTCACCACCCAGCTTAATTTGACCATCGGTATAATTTTGGCCATCAAATTTGAGCAGATATCGAATTAGATCGCCGTATTGAAGCCTGTGCAAAGGGGTGGGCGTCAACTCCATCTCCAACTCCAGGGGCACTGTTTCCTGGGGCTCCTTTCCATAGGGTGCGGGCAACAACACCTGCATACCCGAAAGATCAGTATTGATAAGGATATGATCCCTGCCTGCCCCTAGATTAACCTGAACCTGGTAGGGGGTGGAGCCCTGAAGTCGGCTAAATATCGGCGCCTTTTGCCACTGTCGCAGCGAATCAGA
The DNA here is from genome assembly GCA_964473915.1 of uncultured Pseudomonadales bacterium. Taxonomy (GTDB): domain Bacteria; phylum Pseudomonadota; class Gammaproteobacteria; order Pseudomonadales; family IMCC2047; genus CAYYRK01. The sequence continues at coordinate 2,499 of CAYYRK010000182.1, read as the reverse complement.
GTTTATGGTGCCGTGCACGGTTATTTCAGTACCATGAGGGTTCAGGTTAGGTTCTTTTTGCTGCGATGAGATGGTTGCCGTAAAGGGTTCACCGAGAAATTGTCCTGCTATCCCGGAGCCGCTCAGCCCATGCTGTGTACTATAGTTCATTTTTGCGCTGGCATTTTCGAAAACAAGATTAAGAGAGGGGATCGCAAAATGCGAATTCTGCATAGAAATAGCGGCCTCAACCTGGGAGAGTGACAGATCGTTCAGCGGCAATTCAAGACCTAACTCAAGCCCCATGTCTCCGGATAATTTAAAATCATCGACTAAATCAAACAGCTTGGCTCTGATGGGGGTTTCCTGCATGGTTCGCAACAGATCCCGTAGCGGCCCCTCAAGAGTGGCCTCTACCTGCAGGGTGTTGGTTGTACTACCATAGCGGGCTATCATCTTTTTGATCTGACTCCCCATCAGGGTTGCCCGATCCGATTCAACGAGGAAATTCTGGCCCGATAGAAATATTCTTGCATTCACCTGGCTCAAAGCAGGCCACTCTTTGTGGTAATTCAGATCCAGTTGATGTGCCCTGGCATCCAGCAGGATCGCTTTCTGTGCCATCGGGGCACCCTTGAGGATTGAACCGGAGTAGATGAAGGTGGCATCATTAACGATACCCGCCTGTAACCCACCATTTAACCAGCTGATCAACCCAGGGTTGAGCTTGCGGTCCGGTATAAAACTCAGGGCTTCCTGCACTGAGCTGTTCTGGATACCGATCTTTATATCCAACCTCGGCTCAATTTGTGATGGGGCGCTAAAATCGGGGCGTGACAGGCTGAATTGCCCGTTGGCTATGGTTGTACCGGTTTCGAGCCTAATATTTGAACCGTTCAGCCACAGGGAACGACCCTCGTTATGCCAGCGAATCAGCCCACTGGCTTGACTAAAACTCCAGTTTCTGGAGTAGAGTTGTGGGAAATGAATTTTCAGATCTTCACTGGCAAAAACGAGCTGCCCCCCCCGGGGGTTCACATCAAGATAACCCGTAACTCCCGCAGCTTCAGGTATATGTTTCCATGCTGACACCGCAGCTGACTTCAGATTGGACTCAAATTTAAAGCGAGGTTCATGCAAGTGCTCCTGTTCATTTTTACCCGGGATTCGATAACTCAGCTGGACCTGGCTAAGTTCGCCCCTTGGGTTGAGTTGTTGCAGCATGGTTTTGGTTTTTTGCGGTATGTTTTCCATCGCCATCAAACCGCTAACGGCAAACCCCAAATCAATACTGTCCGCAGCAAGTCTTAATTCACGGCTTGCCCCTCTGCTCAGAAGGTCAAGGTGTAACTGCGTAGGGCCGAATATCCACTCCCCCCATTCAAAACCAAATTCCTTCAACATCAAGGTCCAGTCACCCTTCTGTGTCTCGCCGCGATTGAGCCAATAAAACTGACTCGACAGGTTTTCAACAGCCTGAAGTTGCTGCCCCTTTGCAAGCAGCTGTAACTCCGAAAACTGTAGATCACCCTGCACTCGATGGATCACTCCCTTTTCAATATTTAGCCAGACCCTGCCACCCACTTCGCCATGGGGAACTTCTAACGGTAAACCGCCCCCCGCCAAGGGCAACCAATCCTCCAGAATAATGGGTTCCAGCTCGGCATAGGCTTCAATATCCAGCTGCTCTGTTTTCCTGCTGTTACTGATGTTCGCCATGAGGCGAGCTCTTGAGGGTCCGTTAGCTGTTTTAAACTGCAGCTCAGTTTGAGCTGCACATCGTGAACCGGTACACTGCAATTTTCCACTTTCAATGATAATTTTCCTGACAACATCTTCAGTCACGATGACCTGCAGTTGAATATCGCGCAGTAGAATTTTTCGCTGTAGCACCAGGGTTTTTAGCAGCTCATCCAGCGCCCCCGGTCTTTTATTGTCAGCGCCAAAAGCTAGCCCCGCCAACGTCCAATGGCCCTGCTCATCGCGCTGCAGTGGAAGGTCAGAATCTGTAATTTTTATAAAGGAAAATACAGGCCGCAAGTGCTGCAAGCTGCCCGGAATATCAAGCAGAACCTCTACTTGCCCCAGGTGCAGACTGGGCTTTTTAGTCCTGCTTCCAGAAATCTTGACGTCCTGAAGTAGGATACCAGGGCCAAAGTTGTGCCAGTATCCGGCAATGCGACCCGTACTTATTTCAGCATCTAAATGTTTTGACAGCCACGCTTCAATCGGCTGCTGATAGTGGGTTAAACGCGGTAATATTACCCGCCCCAGGCTTATATAGGCAGCCACCAGCAGCAAAACCGTAAGGGCTGTTGCCCATGCGACACGAATCAATAGAGATGCGAGTTTATCTGCTTTCATCTAGTAACTAGCCGTGCACCTGTGCGCTGCCTGAAAATAAAATCATCTCCTGTGCAGGAGTTTTGCCGTGACCATCAAATTTCGTGGTAACGATTGTTAAATTGTAACTGCTCAGATCATCACTGAATCAGGTCAGATCAAGGCAAAAAATGTGAA
>CAYYRK010000181.1:0-5009 GCA_964473915.1 uncultured Pseudomonadales bacterium | reverse complement strand
TTAGAATGGAGCGGTCAACTGAGGAATCTAGGTTCAAGGCAAAGGTATTTCCGAAACCGCCATCTCATAGGCGAATGCTGTAAGAAAAACCGAACAGGGCCATGAAATATTTTCATGCATGCTAAAATTACATATGTGGCTTAACCTGGTAACCCTATTTGTAGGCTGGGTTAATATCTGGTGATTTGTCAGTTGCTGTTGTTATCAATTTAAAAAGTAAAGCGATTACGGCAATACTCCACACGATAATAGCCCCGCTTGGCGAGTCTAAAAGTGACGATAAAATTAAGCCAAGCCCGTAACCTAAGCCGCCAATGATATAGCCTGTCATCAATGCCTTTTTGTGCCAGACACTTCCCAGAGCGGGGATAATCAGACTGGCAAAAACCAGATAAACGCCTATTAACTGCACAGAATGGGTGATGGCTATTGCAAACAGCGTATAGAATCCAAGTTGGTTCAACCGTTGTTGAAAGTTGAACCAGATCAGTAAAATAATGCCCGTCACTATAGTCATTGGCAAAAGTTGCTCCCAGGTGATCCAGAGAATTTGCCCCACCAGTATCTCTTTGAGTGATTCACCGCCGTGCGGATTATCTGCCAGCAGTAAAATACTGGCGGTTGCCGCCAGTACAAAGGTCACGCCGATAAGAGCTTCCTGAAATTGTGGATGGCGTTTTTCTAACCAGCTTAACCCCACCGCAGCAATCAAGGCGCTGCTCACCGCGGCCAGTTGCACTTTCCAGCCATGAGTTTCCCAGCCGAAGCGGTAGGCCGCAATGACCCCTAACCCAGCAATTTGAGCAATCGCTAGATCAATAAATATAATGCCTCGTTTAAGCACTTCCTGCCCGAGTGGCACATGGGTTGCCAGTATCAAAAGGCCGGCTATAAAAGCAGGCCCAAGGATAGAGAACTCCAACCCCTCAAAGCTCATGGTCAACTCTTAATAGTCGATTCATGAGTTTGTCGAACCACTGAATCAGGGTTTCCCCGTCAGAAGGGCTAAATGGCAAGCTGATCGTGACAAGCCCGGTTTTTTGCGACAGCCAGTGAGCAGATTTATCATTCTGATAGTCAGCATATAAAATCATCTCTGCTGGATTTTGTTTTAACTGGGCAAGTACTTTGCTCAAATGGGTACTACTTGGCGGAATACCTGGTTTGGGTTCCAGGGTTGCAGCCTTTATAAACCCCAGCCATTGCTCTAAATATACCCAGCTATTATGACTTACAACAATACGCTTACCCCGCAAAGGTTGAGCGCGCTGTTCCCATTTTGTAATGGCCAAATTCCAGTTGCGAGAAAAATTCAGCAGGTTTTGCTGGTAAAGATCACTGTTCACTGGGTCAATTTTCGTCAGCCTCACCGTGAGTGCCTTGGCAATCTGTAGGATGAGGTAAGGGTCAAGATGAAAATGAGGATTTCCAGCCGCATGAATGTCTCCCAGGCTACGATCCAGAACGATTGGCTTCTCTAATAGAGCTATGTGATCGGCTGCGATAAAGTAACCGGGGCGGTTTGGCTGAATATTACCATTGCCTGATTTACGCAATAACAGGGGTAACCAGCCAGCTTCCAGCTCTGCCCCCGTACACACTAGAAGATCTGCACGGCGTACCTTGGCAATCAGGCTGGGGCGCGCCTGTATATGGTGCGGATCTTGTTGGGCGGTGGTGGCACTGTAGACCTTGACAGCATCGCCGCCCACTGTCCGTGTTAGTGCCGCCCACTCAGGCTCGCAAGCGAATACATTTATTTGGGCATAAACCTTGTTTGAGCACAATGACAATAGCAAGACACCAAGCCAGTATTTTTTTATCCGTTGATGAAACATAGTGCTTCCTCCTAAAATGGGTGAGTACCGTGACTACCCAGGCTCATGGTGTATTGCAAAAAAAGCTGATTGTCGGTCTCTTTATAGGATTCATCTCGATTAAATTGCAGTCGCACTCGACTAAATTCACTGGGCAACCATTCCAGCACGCCACTGTAGCGTTTAGGCGTATGGCCTTCATTATCCAGCCCCGCCTCGGCCAATACGTCCGCATCTGAACCCTGGTTATTACTGTCCAGCTGTTCATAGCGCAAACCAGCCTGCCATTGTGGTTTAAATTGATAAGTTGTTTGGGCATACCAGCCTTTTTGATGACCGTCATAACTTGTCACCTCCAGGGGTGGGCCGCTATTGAGCATAGCCACTTTTCCATTCTCTTTACGGTCAAAATATTCAAACTGAAATTTAAAATTTTGATTCTTTGGGTTGCCGTTGGGCGCCCACTTATATACCAGATCAACTGCATTGATTTTGCTGTCGCCGTCAAATGAGGGTGTCTCTGCTGCACCGCCACCATGCGCATGACCGCCGTTTTCTCGACCCGCTATGTCATTCGCCTGCCAGTGGCTCAAACCTAATTGCCAACTGTGTTCAATACCAATATCACCACCTATATCCGCAAAGGTAGTCCATGCACCCACACCATCATGCCGGCCAGCCGCAGGGTAGCGATTGCCACTCAAGAGTTCTGTACCCAGTTTTAAAAAGATGTCAATGGGTGCGATCCAGGTCACCTGCAATCCATCATCAATCAACTGATTGCCGAAAAGCCCCCGGTAGATTAAGGGTGCATCGACAAAATCCCAAGCATGAGCATGTTGCTGATTAAGATAACCAATCTCTGAAAGAAAACGTCCCGCCTTCAATGTTAAACCACTGCCGAATCCCAGCGTTTGTATAAACACCTCTTCCAGTTCTACTTCCGTTGCGTCCTCATGCTCAACAATGGCTATGGTCATCTGACCGTAGAATTTATCATCAACATTGGCACTCATAATGAATTCGCTGTGACCGACCGATAAACCTTTTTCATTTAGTCCGGCTTCACCACCCAGGGTAAACCCCGGCAATTCATAATTTCCAGGGTCATTGTCAAAACTGGCAAAACGACCGTCAAGAATGAGACTAATAGCTGGATTGAAGCTATTTTTCCCAGAAGATCCAGTACCTAATGTGCTGCTCTGCAGCAACTTTGCCTCGATTTTCTGTGCCTTGGTATGGGCCTGTTTTGCACTTTGTTCCGTTTTCAACAACCGAGCTTCCAATGCCGTAATACGTTGCTGATACTCTTTTTTAAGAGCCTCTAATTGTTGTTTTATGGTCTGTGTTTCACTGTCGGCCAAGGCTGGGTTTGAACTTAGTATTAAGGCCGTTATTGCGGCCATAAATAATGCTTTCCGCATGCGTAGATCTCCCGTAAATATAAATGCACGCCACAACGGCTAATGGGTTGTGGCGGTTAAAAAAACATTTGTTTTCTTACGAAAGAGAAGGCGGGGCGCGAGAGAAGTAGTTGGTTTTTGGTAAGGATAGCCAGACGCTAACTATCTGGATTATGGGCAGGCTATTGCTGATCGGAGCAGGTGGTTGTAATTCATGAGAAGTCAGTCCACTGCCTGATTTTTCACACTGCAAAAATATTTGGCATGACGGATTATGAGCATGGAACAGATGTTCCACCGAATGAGAAAGCACACCAAACTGCCCGATAAGCATTAGCATGCTTATAAGTGCGATATGTAGCTGAATGTGCTTTCGATTTATCATTTATACTATTTGCGCGTATATTGCGAAGTCTAATGCTATTGTTGAATCGTTCCGGGCCAGCTGATACCGGGTGGCCACTTGGCTGTCAGCAGTATAGAGCGACCGCTATTCGATCGCTTCACAGCTGATTAAGGTATCGATCTCCGCATCTGAAAAACCCCAGGCTTTGAGTCCATCTCGGGTATGATCGCCAGGTACGGGTGAGGGGTACTGGATCGCCCCTGGTGTTTCACTGAACCTGGGTACAGGGGATGGTTGGACAAAGTCACCAATCGTAGTAAAGGCTTCACGGCTTTGATGGTGTGGGTGCTGTTGAGCCTCTGTGAGTGAGAGTATCGGGGCGTAACAGACATCGGTACCAGATAGCAGGGCTTCCCATTCGCTGAGAGATTTGGTCTTAAAAATGGTAGTGAAGCGGGCTTTCATCTCAGGCCAATGCTGTTTCTCCATTTGTGGAGGCAGGTCGCTCTCATCAAGGCCTAGTTTATCCAGTAGTTGTATATAGAACCGGTGCTCGATCGGGCCGATTGAGATATATCTGTTATCCTTCGTTTCGTAAACATTATAGAAATGCGCGCCGGTATCAAGCAGGTTGGTACCCACTTCAGCATCCCAGCTGCCACCGCGTTCTCGACCACCCACAACACCGGAAATCAGAGAGGCTACACAGTCTGTCATCGCGGTATCAACTACCTGGCCCTTACCTGATTGTGCTGCCTGCCAGATACCTGAGACCATGCCAAAGGCTAAAAATAGAGCCCCCCCGCCGTAGTCACCGACCAGGTTGAGCGGTGGCATCGGTCTTTCTCCCTGCCGAGCAAAATAGTGCAGAGCTCCACCAAGCGCGATGTAGTTGATGTCGTGTCCGGCTGCATGCGCCATGGGGCCATCCTGGCCAAATCCGGTCATGCGCCCGTAGACCAGCTTGGGGTTGCGCTCGAGGCAGATATCTGGCCCCAGGCCAAGTTTTTCCATCACTCCGGGCCTAAAACCCTCGATCAAACCATCAGCCTGCTCTATAAGTTGTAGTACTGTGGCGATACCTTCCGGTGATTTTAGATCTATCGCAACAGAGCGTCGGCCCCTGAGTGTAATGTCGTTAACCGTATCTCGTGGTATACCTACAACAGCTTTTTGTGGTCGGTCAATGCGCAGAATATCAGCGCCAAGATCGGCCAGCAGCATGGCACAAAATGGGCCAGGGCCGATGCCTGCAATTTCAATGATTTTCAAACCGGTTAATGGCCCTTGTGCTGGTGCGATACGATCACTCATGAAAAATTCCTAGGTTGTTGCTGTTATCAGAAAAAGAGGGGGGGGGAGTATTTTTTGCCCTGCCTGAAAACAGTGTCATCTTTTATGCAGGGATGCTATATAGTATATCAATAGCGATAAGCTCGGGGG
>CAYYRK010000180.1:1823-5010 GCA_964473915.1 uncultured Pseudomonadales bacterium | reverse complement strand
TGACGCCCCGTACCTATTGCCGAGAACGCTGACGTCAAAACCAAAGAACAGGCGCAACGAACCCGCCTATCTGGTTGAGGTGTTAAATCAGGTGGCGCGCTGTCTCGACCTACCCATTGATCAGGTAGCCCGTCAAACCAGCGCAGCCGCAAGGGCTTTTTTTCATCTCGACTTATAAACAGCAGGTTAGCTGGCGTTAATAACCTGGCCAGGTTGCTCACAATTTTTCGCCAGTAATAAGAGCATCTGCTCCGAGGGCTGTGGCTTACCAAAATAATAACCCTGCATACAGGAACATCCCACCCTCAACAGGTAATCAACCTGATTTTTTGACTCAACGCCCTCGGCAATCAGATCCAGCTTCATCCCCCTGGCCATAGCAACAATGGCATCTACAATACAAACTTCCGCTGCCTCTCTATCAATGGCAGTAATAAATGAGCGATCAATTTTTAGCGTATGAATCGGAAGTTTCTGCAGATAACTGAGCGATGAATAGCCTGTACCAAAATCATCAATAGCAATTTTTACTCCATGCTGACTAAGGCGATGCAGCTTTTGAATATTACTCTCCATATCCTGCATAATCAGGTTTTCGGTAATTTCAGCTTCTAAATTGCTGCCATCAATACCATATTTGTCGATAATCCTGATGAAGCCATCAACAAAGTTTTTGTGTTCAACCTGTAACGCAGAAAGGTTTATGGCTATCCGAATATTATCAAACCCTGCGTCTTTCCATGCACACAGGGTCGCGCAAGCCTCCTCTATGACCCACTCTCCGATGGGTAAAATCAGCCCGCTATCTTCAGCAATGCTGATAAACTCATTGGGACCCAGCAGACCATGAATTGGATGATGCCAGCGAATTAGAGCCTCGGCTGCAACGATTGTGCTACTGTACGCGTCCACCTCCACCTGTGGCTGGAAATACAGCTCAAACTGTTTTTGTTCCAGTGCCTTGCGCAGATCTCGCTCCAACGATAGGCGCTGTAGTGATATTTCGTTCATCTCACTAGAAAAGAACTGAAAAGCGTTCTTGCCACGCCCCTTCACATAATACATGGCGGTATCGGAACATTTGATGAGTTCATCCATACTCGAACCATCTTGTGGGTATACTGCAATACCGATACTAATGGTCACATAGAGTTCATTATTTTCTATAAAAAAGGGCTCTTTGAACCGGTCGATAATTTTACGTGCAATCACCTCAGAATCAGCACCACTGGTTATCTGTGGCAACAACAGAGTAAATTCATCTCCGCCAAAACGCGCCAACGTGTCACCTTCACGCACGCACTCCCTTAATCGTTGAGTCACAACCTGCAACAGTTGATCACCAAAAATATGACCTAACGAATCATTAACCAGCTTAAATCTGTCCAGATCCAGAAACATTACTGCCAATTGCTGATGGGCTCTTTTGGCGTGAGCCACCGCCAGGTTCAGCCTATCCTTGAACAGCGCCCGGTTAGGCAATCTTGTCAGCAGGTCATGGTAGGCTTGAAACTTGATAGTACGTTCGGCTTCTTTGCGATCGGAGATATCCCGGATCACCCCATAAGTACCCACAAACCGTTTACCCTCAATATGATCGCCTCGGTAGATACCAGTAGCATTAATCTCTATGGGTATGGTATTGGTTTCAAAACAGCCTGGTTTTTGACTTCGATCCCGGCATCTAAGGCGCAGTTCAACATTATGCGGCGCTCGTGATGCGATGCGCCGCTCGTTAAATACATGACACGCCTTTTCCGTATCATCTAAACAAACGATCTCTGAATAGTGCCGCCCCATTAGCTCAACTTTTTGATAGCCGAGCAACTGCACCACCCGATCATTAACAAAGGTAAACTTCCCGTCTTCATCCAGCATATAAACAATATCAGGAGAGCTGTCGACCATGTAACGGTATAGCTGTTCGGATTCTTTCAGCTGCTCAGCAATCTGAGCTTTTTCTTTTTTTAGCCTGCGTTGTTTCAGAGCATTTTCAATAGTCTGAAGCAGTTCATCCGGCGCATAGGGTTTTTTTACATAATCATAAGCTCGTCTGCGCAGCACCTGAGACATAGCATCGTAGGAAACCTCGCCGCTCATCACTATCACGGTGGTATCCAGAGATTTCTCCTCCACGTAATCCATGACCTGGTGACCGCTAAATCCCGGCATTTTAAGATCCAGCAACATCAGGCAAAAATCCTGTTGCTGAAGTTGCTTGATTGCCTCAAGTCCCCCAACGGCGGAGACAGTCTGATAACCGCTAAGACTCAACAGCTCACTTAAACTACTAAGCATACGCGGCTCATCATCAACCAGCAGGATTACACTGGTTCTATCTTGCGTCTCCACCATTTTGCATCACCCTTATAGGCGCCTGAGCCACCAATAACTATTCATTCAGCCGCCTTGGAAGAAGAATCTCAAATTGAGTACCCGCAACCGGATTACTTCTGCAACTGATAAAGCCATCCATCTCCTCGACCAGATTTTTAACGATAGCAAGCCCCAGCCCGGCATGCCCTCCTCCTTTGGTAGTATCCACTGGCGTAAACAGTTTGGACTGTATTTGCGGGTCAATTCCAGGCCCGTCATCCACCACCATAATTGCAATAAAGTTTTTGCCGTTATGATTGACCATCCCCTGGGTTCTGATAGAGATTTTCCCCTTATTGGGCAATGCTTCAGCTGCATTTTTAACCAGGTTGGTCATGATCTGTTTAAGTGCGTTTCGATCACACTCTATAGGAAGCATGGTATCATCAGGCAGATAATCAAGTTCGATCTTATGTGTTGCAAAGAGTGAAGATGAAAACACCTTCAACAGTTCCGATATCAGCCAGTTCACATCAACCAGTTGCTCCCCTGCCTCGCTAAGTTGCGGATCCGCAATACCTGGTAAACGCAGCAATATACCCCCGACTCTATCCAACTCTTCGCTGATAATTGCAAGTTCCTCTTGAGACTTGTGATCTGCATCCAACTTGCTGCTCAAAATATGGACATAGTTTTTGATAATGCTTAACGGATTGCTGGCCTCATGGGCAATCTCCCTCGCCCGAACCTGATAGAAGTTCCGCTCATCCTGTTCTCTTTCTCTTTCCAGCTGTTGCTGTTGCTGTTGCTGATACAGATGCCAGCTGGCTTCACTTGCAAACATTGCCAGCAAACGCTCCAACTGCACCTG
>CAYYRK010000180.1:0-1723 GCA_964473915.1 uncultured Pseudomonadales bacterium | reverse complement strand
ACACCAACCTCATGATTATCTACCCTAAGAGGAAGACAATAGATCCCTTCACAACCTGTCATTTTGACTAATTGACGGTCCAGAACACTCGGCGGCACATTTTGTCCAGAAAACGAACTAAGGGGACGATTTTCACAAAAACAGCGTGACAACAGGGTACGCTTGTCCCGGTTCAGATCCACGATAAACTCTTCAATTCGGCTATCGGCCTCATCCACAGAACGGCCAGCTAACGTTCTGTCATCCTGGTTTAGCACAAAGAAAAAGCTGCGACGCACCCCAAACAGGATATTCAAACCTTTCTGAATGGTTCCAAATATCTCCTTTTCACTCCCCGAGCGGGATAGTTGCTGACGAATTCCATCAATCAGCGCAATATTCCTCACTCGATCCGCCAGTTCAACCTGTTTACCCTCGTCAACAGACAAACTATCAGTCGTCGCTTGATCCGACTCATGCTGATCATCACGGTCAATAATAATGCCCATGGAACTTGCTACTTCATCAACATCAGCACTTGCTTTTTTAACCAGCGCGGTAATTAACTTGTGATTAAGATCAAAGAGCTGCTCAGCAGCAGCGGTGGTTGAATCCGACAATACGGAACCGGCACTATCGCAACAAAGGTTGGCCAGATAGATGATTTTCACCAGCTGATGAGCTTCTTGCAGCTGATCTACAGCTTCATTTTGATAGAGTACAGCATCAGCGATCAGGGGTTCCATATCCCACCCTGAAATTAACCAACCGCCTGCCTGGTATCGGTTACCACCGAAACGCTCCTCCTCCATCTGTAGCATATCGCTACGATCAGCGGCCAGTTCACAAACCAGTTTAAACTCTTCAGAGAAATTCCTTACGAACAGCAGTTCACCAATATTGTGCAGCAAACCCGCAAAGTAGGCTTCATCAATGTGAGGATACCCGGTCAATTTTCCGATCGATTTCGCAATCAGTGCGCAGGTCAGTGAGTCACGCCAGAACCGTTTTAGGTGGCGCGTACGGGATGATTCAAAGCGAGAAAAAAACTGTTGCACTGATGCTGTTATAGCGATCGTTTTAAGGGTGTCAATTCCAAGCAGCACCAGGACGCGTTCAAAGGTCAGGTCCCTACCCTGACCACTGTAATAAGCGGAGCTGGCCGCTGAAACAATTTTCCCAGAGAGCGCTGCATCCTTTTTGATCAAATCGGACAGTTGGTCAAAGGATGCAGTTTCAGTAAAAGATGCATCAAGTAAACCAAGCAACACATGCGGCAGCGAAGGGAGTTTATCCGTCGCTATATTTTCAAACAGGCAACCCCGCGCATTGTGCTCCGACTGGCCCGCCAACAACTTATTATCGGACAATTTAACCCCTCATCCTTCATATACCTCTTAAGGTGTAGTTAACTATAGTCCGACTTCAGCCTTACTACAACTGTTGTCAAAAAGATCTTGATCATACTGCCAACATCTTTTTAACCCTGATAAAACAATTTGTTACCAGAAATTTCTAATGGCTTTTATAAAAACTTCAGCCATCCTATTTAACATAACTGGCCCCGAGAAATAATACAGGTTATTGCCCCGCAATTTACCGTTCGGTATGGATGGCAGAGTTGCCAGCTAATAATTAGTGGGACGAGGAGGAGAGATCAAAATAGCGCTTTTGCAGCGACATGATCCATCACCAGACAGTCTTATACCGACAAGTCTTGATATCAGATAGCCAACCAAAGCTG